>QWHP01000405.1 GCA_021404985.1 Actinobacteria bacterium ATB1 | reverse complement strand
CCGCGCGGGAGGAGCTCGCCCGAAGCTCCGCCGAGCTCTGCGCCGACATCCTCGCCTGGGCGGGGAAGTGCGGCGAGCTCCCGGTCCCGGAGGCGACGGCCGGCACTCTCGTCGATGCGGCAGCCGCGGTGTCCGACGACGGCGCCGACGTCCCCGACCTCCGCGCTCTTCTTGCGTCTGCCGAGGCGGCTGCCCGCATGGCTCTCACGGAGGAGCGCACCCGGCTCGCCGGCAGGCACGCCGACGTCGAGGCCGAACTGACCGAGACCGAAACCGAACGCGACCGCCTCGCTGCGGCATCGGAGGTCGGACCACCTCAGCCCCACACACGAAGCGCCGATCGGACCGACCGGGCCGGCGCGCCGTTCTACAGGACCGTCGACTTCCGGCCCGATCTCGACGCCGGAGTCCGCGCCCGGCTCGAAGCCGCCTTGGAGTCGGCGGGCATCCTCGACGCCTGGGTTTCACCGTCAGGCACGCTCATGGACGCCCACGGCGACACGATCCTCGTCGTCCCAGACCACGCGCTCAGGCTCGACCGTCCGACCCTGGCCGACGTGCTCGTCACCGACGACTCGGTCGGTGACGACGCTGCGCCGACCCGAAGAGTCCTGGCTGCCGTGTCCCTCGTCACCGGCGACGAGGCGGCGATTCCCGATGAGCAGCACTGGGTCTCGACGGACGGTAGCTGGCGACTCGGCCCCCTCCGTGGACACTGGTCCAAGACAACGGCCGAGCACATAGGTGCAGCCGCCCGCGACGCTGCACGTCGACGCCGGCTCGGCGAGCTCGAATCCCGTGTCGAGGAGCTCGGCGCGTCGGTCGCTCGACTCGAACGCGACATGGCCGCAGCCACGGACCGCATCGCGCAGATCGATTCCGACCTGGCGCAGCTCCCGTCCACAGAGATGATCAGCGCGACACGGCAGAGGGCAATCGCAGCGGCCGAACGGGTCGCGGACCGCCGAGTGACGCTCGCCGAGACCCAGGCCCTCGTCGCTCGCGCCCGCACTGCCGTGGATGCAGCACACAGAAGCCTGCACAGGCGGGCAACGGACCTCGGGCTCGCCCACGCGCTCGACGACATGGAGGCCGAGCGGGATCGCATCGAGCACTACCGCAACATGGCCGGGACCCTGACCGACCGGTACCGGCGCCTCCACGACACTTCCCTACATCGCGTGGCCGCAGCCGGACGGCACGAGGCGTCAGCGACGCGGGCCACGAAGCTCGCAGGACGCGCCCGACAGAGCGGGGTCGAGCTCGCCCGAGCCCAGGCCGAGCTCGAGACGCTTGCCACGACCGTCGGCTTGGAGGCAGAAGAGGTCATGCGCCTGCATGCGGAGGCGTTGGCCACGCTCGCGAGCCACGACGACACGCTCACGCGCCTGCGCGAAGAACACGGGGATGTGCGCGAGGCTCGCGCCACCGCTCAGGAACACCTGAGGCACACACGGGACGCACAGACCGACACAGACGCCCGCCGGCGGGACGCCGCCGAGCGACTCGCCGCCGTGACGGCCACCGGAATCCTCTCACTCGTCGTCCCCGGCGACAGTGACGAGAAGGTCGAGGAGGCACCCGACGCAGACCCGACCCACACCCGCCTCGTCGACATCGCGCGTCGCGTCGAGTCGGCCACCACCGACGTCGACGTCTCCGACACCGCGCTGGACCGGCGCGCCACCCAGCTCCACGAGCGGTACAGCGAGCTGCGCATTGATCTCGAACCCGACTGCCATGTGCTCCTCGAGCAGCAGGCCGACGTGACAATCGTGTCCGTGCTGCACAACAACGAGCGCCACGACATTCCGAGCATCGGGGCGGTGCTTCGCGCGGACGCGCACACTCGCCGGGCGCTGCTCGAGGACAACGAGCGCGACCTGCTACGCAAGTTCCTCCTCGGCGAGGTGGGGGGCCATCTCCGGCACCGCCTGCGCGAAGCCAACGCGCTCGTCCAACGCATGAACCATCAACTCGACGCGTGCGCCACTGCATCTGGGCTGCGGCTCCGGCTGCGCTGGCACACGTCGGAGCAAGCCGTCGAGAACATCCGGGACGTCATCGGGCTCCTCCAGCACGACGTCGACCACCTCTCCGACGACGACCAGGGAACCGTGGCCAGGTTCCTGCAGGAGCGGATTGCTCTCGCCCGCGAGACTCACGACGCCGTGCCCTGGGCGGACCATCTCGTCCAGGCGCTCGACTACCGGCACTGGCACACGTTCACGATCCAGATCCAGACACCCGAGACGAAGGAGTGGCACAACCTCACGAAGCATGCCCACGGAACGCAGTCCGGCGGCGAGAAGGCCGTCGCTCTCCATCTGCCGCTATTCGCTGCCGCGGCCGCCCACTACGAATCCGCCCGCCCGACAGCTCCTCGACTCGTGATGCTCGACGAGGCGTTTGCAGGTATCGACCAGGGCATGAAGGGCCGCTGCATGAGTCTGCTCGTCGCGTTCGACCTCGACTTCATGATGACGAGCCACGACGAATGGGGTTTCTACGCCGAGCTGCCCGGGATATGCACCTACCAGTTGTACCGGAATCCGCAGCTCGGCAGTGGCGTGCAAGCGATATGTTTCGAGTGGAACGGGCGCGACTTCACGGAGTACGACCCCGAAACGGGCCGCGTGACGGCCGACGCGTCGTGACCGCCAAGCTGCCCGTGTCCACGGGACTCGTGGGCCTGGACCCGGTCTGGCAGCGCTGCCGGGAGCGCATCGCCCACCTCGGCCGTGTGGGGGGCACTGTCACGCTCCACGGTCTGGACGCCCTGACCCGGGATGCACTCGCGGATCTGCTCGGGTCGCGCGTCCCCCTGACGGACGAGGATCGGGTACCCCTTGCACGGATAGACGCCGCCCTCACTCGCAGCCGGCATGCTACGGGGCTCCTCACTGTCGTCGAGGCCATGTGCGGTCCGGTGCCGGACAGGCCCGGTGAGCGTGCCGCGAGGAGGCTCACCTGGGAGGCGGGACTGGCGCGAGCCCATGCCCATCG
>QWHP01000404.1 GCA_021404985.1 Actinobacteria bacterium ATB1 | reverse complement strand
CCGGTTCTCCACCCCGGAGGGCACGCACGATCAGACCGGACACGACGGCCATCTCGTCCGGCCCCATCCCCGCCGTCGTCTCCGCTGCCGTACCCAGACGGACACCAGACGCGCGCAGCGGGGGCTCGGGATCGTTCGGGACCGTGTTGCGGTTGAGCGAGATCCCGGCGCGGTCGAGGAGCTTCTCGGCGTCCCGTCCGGTCACGCCGAGGGACCTCAGATCGGCGAGCACGAGGTGGTTGTCGGTCCCCCCCGAGACGCATCGCACCCCGCGCTCCTCGAGGGCGGAGGCCAGGGCCTGTGCGTTGTCGACGATCGCCGACGCGTACTCCTTGAAGGACGGCTGCATCGCCTCGTGGAAGCAGACCGCCTTGGCTGCAACGACGTGGTCCAAGGGGCCGCCCTGGCTGCCCGGGAACACGGCCTTGTCGATCCGCTGGGCGTACTCCTCTCGGCAGAGGATCATCGCCCCCCTCGGTCCGCGCAGGGTCTTGTGCGTGGTCGATGTGACGACGTCCGCATACGGTACCGGGCTGGGATGGGCACCGCCCGCGATCAGTCCCATGATGTGAGCGGCATCCACCATGAGTACGGCTCCGACCTCGTCCGCGATCGCGCGGAACGCGGCGAAGTCGATCTGCCTGGGGTACGCCGTGGCGCCCGCCACGATCAACTTCGGACGCTCCCGCAGGGCGACTTCGCGGACGTTGTCGTAGTCGAGGTGCTCGTCGTCCTCGCGAACTCCGTAGGCCACGAAGTCGTAGAGGATTCCACTCGCGTTCACCGGCGAGCCGTGCGTGAGGTGCCCGCCCTGGTCGAGCCGCATCCCCATGACCTTGTCGCCGTGATCGAGCAGAGCGAGATACACCGCCATGTTCGCCGACGCCCCGCTGTGCGATTGCACGTTCGCGTGGTCGGCACCGAAGAGCTGCTTCGCACGGTCGATGGCGAGTGCCTCGACCTCGTCGATGACCTCGTTCCCGCCGTAATACCGCTTGCCCGGGTAGCCCTCGGAGTACTTGTTCGTGAGGACCGAACCCGTCGCCGCGAGGACTGCGGGGGAGGCGAAGTTCTCCGAGGCGATGAGCTGCAACGTCGTGCGCTGGCGTTCCAGCTCACGTTCGACGATGGCGGCCACCTCGGGATCGGTGTTCTCCAGATGTCCCGTCATCTTCGCCCTTTCGTCTCCGTTGACTGCCCTCCCCGGACTCCCACATCCGGGTCGGCTCAAGGTTTGCGTGCCACGAGCACCCGATCCCTGCCGAGAAGGTCTTCCTCGATCTCTATCCCGCACAGTCCTGCCTTGTAGGCAAGGTTGGCGACGTCACGTCCGTGCCTGGATCCGATCTCACATACGAGGGTACCTCCGGGACGCAGACGAAGGCTTCCTTCTTCCACGATCAAACGCACGTCCGCGAGAGCATCGCCGCCCTGGGGGACGAGGGCCGTCCGGGGATCATGGTCACGCACTTCCGGCTCGAGCAGGTCCCACTCGTCCTCCCCGACGTACGGCGGGTTGGCAACGATGGTGTCGAAGCTTCCCCCGACGCCCAGATACCAGCACTGGTGGAGGTGCACGTCGGGGGCGAGCCGCGCGAGGTTGCCGGAAGCCCAGACCAGAGCGGGCGCCGACCGCTCGGTGGCATGGACCTCCTGGTCGGGGGCGGCACGGGAGATCGCGATCGCGAGGACCCCACTCCCTGTCCCGCAGTCGAGGACGCGACCGCCGGGGCGCAGGACGCTGAGGCTCGTCAGTGCCGTGATCTCGGTTTCCGGTCTGGGGATCAGCACGCCGGGGCCGACCTCCACCTCGAAGTCGAGAAAGGCCACGAGGCCCTCTATGTGTTGGAGGGGCTCCCGAGCTGCGCGTCTCGTGACCGCCTCGCCGAAGCGTCGGCGGAAGTCGGGATCGGCGAAGACCTCGTCTGCGTGAAGCATGAGAGTCACATCCCGCGCCTGGGCCGCCCACGATGCGAGGCGCCGGGCGTCGTGCCAGGGACTCGCCACACCCGCCCAGTCGAGGAACGCGCCGGCCTTGGCGACGAGCGCACGCAGGTCGGGTGCCGACTCGGCGTCGAAGCTGCCGGGCCTCATGGCGGGGTCCGGGAGCTCCGCACCGTCACCTACGCGATCTCCTGCGCCGTCCCAGGCTTCGTCGCTCATCCCCTGGCACCCAAGAGGCGTGCGCGCTCCTCTGCACGGAGGTCGTCCACGAAGGGGGCGAGGTCCCCGTCCAGCACCGAGGGAAGGTCGTGGACCGACTTGCCCAGACGGTGGTCCGTTACCCGGTTCTGCGGGAAGTTGTAGGTGCGGATCTTCTCCGATCGCTCCCCCGTCCCGACCTGGGCACGCCGATCCGCCGCGACCTCCGCCTGCCTGCGCTGCTCCTCGATCTCGAGGAGACGGGCGCGCAGCACCCGCATCGCCTTCTCGCGGTTCTGGCGCTGGCTCTTCTCGTCCTGGCAGGTGACCACGAGGCCCGTCGGCCGGTGCGTGATGCGCACTGCCGAATCGGTGGTGTTGACCGACTGGCCTCCCGGGCCGGACGACCGGAAGACGTCGACCTCGAGGTCCGACGGGTCCACTTCGATCTCGACTTCGTCGGCTTCGGGCATGGCTGCCACGGTGACGGTGGAGGTGTGGATCCGGCCCGATGCCTCCGTTTCGGGGACGCGCTGCACGCGGTGTGTTCCACCCTCGAACTTGAGGTGTGCGTAGACATCGGGTCCCCGGACCTCGAGGACCACATCCTTGAAGCCACCTACCCCAGTGGGTTGGGAGGCGAGCCAGTCGACCTTCCATCCCATGCGCTCGGCGTAACGCGTGTACATGCGGGCGAGGTCGGCAGCGAAGAGGCCGGCCTCGTCCCCTCCGGCTGCCGCCCTGATCTCCATCACCACGTCCCGGTCGTCGTGGGCACCCTTCGGGACGAGCAGCGCGCGGGCATCGTCCTCTATGCGCTCCGACCGTTCCGCAGCTTCCCTCTGCTGTGCCTCCCAGAGGGATCGTTCCT
>QWHP01000403.1 GCA_021404985.1 Actinobacteria bacterium ATB1 | reverse complement strand
CCCCGAAACGGAAGCGATGCGCCGATCGTGGTTGATCCACCGGCCGCGCCGACGGCGTCGGACGCGAGGCTTCCCCCAGCAAGAAACAGGTCTGCCAGCGCGTCATAGTCGGACGGGGTCACCATCGAACCACTCCTCTTTCCCGTTGGGCTTCACGCCCGCAGGCTCGTCTCCGCCGAGCCTCCAACTCTTCTTTCGCACAGAAGATAGCACACTTCGGCCGCCGGCACACGCCCATCACACGTTCGCGGGCACGACCACGATGCTGTTCAGTTCCCCGAACGGGTTCATCTCGGTCACCGCTACAGGCTAATGCAGCCCTGCGTTGCCTGACCGTGTCGCTTTGGTCGGACGCGTTGCTTGCCTACCATCCGTCAGCGATGACCGACGACTCCAACCGCAGATCCATGGAAGACGGCGAAGACGGCGAGGACGGCGAAGACGGCCTGACAGGGCGGCGGACGGTCCTTGTGCTCGGGCCGGACACCAGGACCCGGCGCGCCCTCGAACAGGGTCTCGCCGCAACGTGGACGGTGGCGACTGCCCAGGGCTCTCCTGGCCGGGCGACCTCCGTCGTGATCCTCGCCGGATGCGATGCACCACTCGAAAGGGCAGCGGCCGAGATCCCAGACCCGGAGAGGGCAGTCGCCTGCCTCGTCGACGTGCGGCCCCGCCACGTCGTCCTCGTGTGCTCCGCCTTCGTCTACGGTGCGTACGCCGGGAATGCGCTCCCTCTCTCCGACAGCTCGCTCGTTCGCCCGGACGAGGGGATGCCGGCAGCGCAGAGACAAGCCGAGCTTCAGCGTCGCCTCGAGGGATACGCCGCCGACCGCGGAATCGGGCTGACCGTTCTGCGCTGCGCACCTGTCGTCGGTCCGTGGCCGGGGGGAACCTCGCCGTTCACTGACAGGGAACGGATCGGACTCAAGGGTCCTTCGGCTCCGGCGCAATTCCTCCACGAGCAGGACCTGGTGGGGGCCGTGCGTCACGTGCTCGATCTCCGTCTGGCGGGATGCTTCAACGTTGCCCCGGACGGCTGGCTCACAGCCGAGGAGATCGGCCGGATCACGGATATGCCGGACACCCTCCTGGACCTACCCCTCGATGCGTACGTGCGATGGCGCAAGCGAAAGTCGAGCGGCCTCGCTGGCGGTGAAGTCCGGGCACGTGCGGCCGCCCGGAGACATCCCGTCGTCGTCGCCAACACCGCGATCAGGATGTCCGGGTGGACGCCCCACAACACGAACGCGATGGCCCTCCGGGTCGCGGACCAGGCCGACAGGAAGGAACGCAAGGAGAGAGCCCGCAGCAGGAGGCGCGCTGCGGGCCCAGTTGCTGTCCTTGCGGTCGCCGCCGTGGCGATGGCCAAGGTCGGCTACGGACGTGCCAAGCGGTCGGGTGTGACCCGCCTCAGCCTTCGCCGAGCGTCGCGCTGACCGTCTGCTCGTTTCCGTCCCGGATCACGACGATCTTCACCTCGTCGCCGGGTCGGTAGTTCCGGATCGCCACCTTCAGATCCGGCATGGAGTCGATGCTCGCGTCGTCGACCTTGACGACGACGTCGCCATCGCGGATGCCTGCAGCGTCCGCCGCGCCGCCCGGGACGACCTTGGTCACGAGCGCACCCGCCGGCTTGTTCCCGTTCTTCGAGTCGATGAAGTCCGTGCCCTCGACACCGAGGAGTGCGGTCTTGACCTCACCACCTTCAATGAGCTGCTCCGCAACGTTGCGTGCGACGTCGATCGGGGTTGCGAAGCCGATCCCCTCCGCGCCCGCGTCGGACACGGCGATCGCGGTGGTGATTCCGATTACGTTGCCGCTCGCGTCGACGAGAGCGCCACCCGACGACCCGGGCAGGATCGCGGCATCGGTCTGGATCATGTCGTATAGCTGCTCGCCCTCGCCGACTGCGACCTGCCGGCCCAACGCCGAGACGATGCCGGTCGTCACGGTCGGACCGCCCTCGAGACCGAGTGGGTTGCCGATTGCCACGACGGATTCGCCGATGCTCAGGTCTCCGGCCGTCCCGAGGGGTGCCGTCGGAAGTCCCTTCTCAGCGACCTTCACCACGGCGATGTCGGCATCCGGATACGTCCCGACGACTTCGGCGTCGAGCTCACGCCCGTCGGTCAACTGGACAACAATCCGGCGCGCCCCTTCCACTACGTGGTTGTTGGTGAGGATGTAGCCATTCTCGTCGAAGATCACGCCCGAACCCGAGCCTTGACCTTGGGTTCCGGCGACCTTGACGTTCACGATCGCCGGGCGCACGGCTTCGGCCACCGACACGACGTCCAGTCCCTCGCCTGAAACGGTCGGGCTGTCGGTCACGACGGGAGTTCGCACGACTCCGCCCGAGCGCGACTGCGTGCCCTCGTCGAGACCTCCGAAGGCCCAGACTGCGCCGAATGCCAGGGCAGCCCCGAGCAGGCCTGCCACGAGCGCCGTCACGACGACGAACCCCCGCCCCGGGGAACGCCGCGGAGATCGTCCGGAAGGCGGTCCGGATGGTGGCACGGGCCGGGTGCCGAATGCCGGTGGCGGCAAGGGCGCTTCCATCGGGATGTCACGATCCGTCGCGTCGGTGCCGGTTGCCGGGTTCACTCCCGGGGTGCTTCCCCCGTACCTCGGGTTCAGTGGTGGTAGGCCGGGGTCGAGGAGTTGGGCGTTCGGCTGGGTGGATGTGGCGCCCCACGGGGCTGTCTGGAGATCACTGTCGTAACGCATGCTGGGGAACCTATCGGGTGCACGTGAGAGCCGCATGAGAATCTCCCGGGACTTCTATAAGGAGCCCCACCGCCGGCATGACTGGCCGGGGCGGCATCGCATGGGGCGAAAGCGGGACTCGGCCCGTACAATTCCTCCGATGGTCCATCCTGGTCGAATCGAAGACCGGCACCCCCCCGAATCCTTCGGATCCGCGGCAGAGACCCCGAATCTCGAGGTGCCCCCCGCATTGGTTGCCCTGCGCGACATGCCAATCGGAGCGCAGGAAGCTTTCGATCACGTGAGCGTGCCGGTGAACA
>QWHP01000402.1 GCA_021404985.1 Actinobacteria bacterium ATB1 | reverse complement strand
GGTGCGATCGGGTGCACCCGCAGCAGCAAGCGCGTCCACGACTGCATTGACGTCTTCTGCCGAGTTCACCTTCGGGACGACGATGCCGTCGGGGCCTGCCTTCGCCGCAGCGGCGAGGTCGTCGGCGTGCCACTCCGTGTCGAGGCCGTTCACCCGGATCGTGAGCTCCCGCTTCCCATAGTCGCCGGAACGCACTGCGGCGCAGACACGTTCCCGGGCTTCCCCCTTCGCGTCCGGTGCGACGGCATCCTCGAGGTCGAGGATGAGGGCGTCGGCCGGCAGTGTCTTGGCCTTCTCGAGCGCACGTTCGTTCGCGCCCGGCATGTAGAGAACGGACCGTCTGGGTCTCAACTCGCTCAACTCGGTTCTCCTCGGGTCAGAGCCGCACGGGTGTCAGAAGCCGTACGCGGCCGCGAGATCGGCATCCTTGGCTGCGAGCATCCGGGCGAGGTCGACCATCACCTGGCACTGCTTGTACGTGGCATCGTCCTGCATCTTGCCGTCGATCATCACGGCGCCGCTGCCGTCGCCCATCTCCTCGATCACGCGCTTTGCCCACTTCACGTCCTCGGGATCGGGCGAGAAGACCTTCTTGGCGATGTCGATCTGGACGGGATGGAGGCTCCATGCGCCGACGCAACCGAGAAGGAACGCGTTGCGGAACTGGTCCTCGCACCGAACGGACCGTAATAGGGAAGGATGCCGTTCGAGGCGCACGCGTCGACCATTCGTGCGAGCGTGTAGTGCCACAGGTCCTGCTGGAAGATCGCACGTTCCGCGTCGACGTCACCGCCGGGGGGGTCTTCACGCACGAGGTAGCCTGGGTGCCCGCCTCCGACGCGGGTCGTCTTCATGCGGCGGTCTGCGGCCAGGTCCGCCGGGCCGAGCGAGAGCCCCTGCATGCGCGGGCTCGCCGCGCAGATCTCCTCGACGTTGGACACACCTCGCGCGGTTTCGAGAAGGGCATGGACGAGGATCGGGCCCTGGAGTCCCGCTCTCGCCTCGAGCTGTGCGAGTAGCCGGTCGGCGTAGTGGATGTCCTCGGGTCCCTCGACCTTGGGGATCATTACGACGTCGAGCCGGTCCCCGATCTCGGTCACCAGGCGGATCAGGTCGTCGAGCACCCAGGGAGAGTCGAGGCTGTTGACCCGCGTCCAGAGCTGGGTGTCGCCGAGGTCGATCTCCTTTCCGACTGCGACGAGGCCCTCGCGGGCGGCCTCCTTGTTCTCGATGCTGATGGCGTCCTCGAGGTTCCCGAGCAGGACGTCGACCTTGGGGGCGAGGTCCGGCAGCTTCGATACCATCTTCTCATTGCTCGGGTCGAAGAAGTGGATCATGCGGGATGGGCGCACCGGGATCTCGCGAACGGGTTCGGGAGCGCCGACCGCGAGAGGCCGGAAGAAGTCCTTGGGGCTTCTCATCTGGTCCTCCGGACAGGGAAGGGACATGCCGGTCAACCCTACGGCCTCGAGTGCACGTCGTGCACGCTCGCGGTCGCACCGGTTCGGTGCCCAGGAGTGGACCGGTTCGATGCCCACCGGAGCGGGATAGGCTCGGCACGTGGCGAAGACAATCGTTAAGACCGCAGGTGTCGCGGCCGGCCTTCTCGGTGGGGTGGCGGTCTACGACCTCATGCAGAAGAAGCACAGCGTCCTGCGCAACTTCCCGATCATCGGGCACTTCCGCTACTGGCTCGAAGCGATCGGGCCCGAGATCCGCCAGTACCTCGTGACGGACAACGACGAGGAGCGGCCCTTCACCAGAGACGAGCGACGCTGGGTGTACGCGTCCTCGAAGCGGCAGAACACCTACTTCGGCTTCGGTACGGACAACGAGATCGACCGGAGCCCGAACTACGTCATCGTGAAGCACAGCGCCCTCGGTGGTGCCGACGCTGCGTCCGACGAGGACGCGAGCCACCATGTGCCTTGCGCCAAGATCCTGGGTGAGGCGCACGGTAGGCCGGGTGCGTTCCGCCCGACAAGCGTCGTCAACATCTCGGCGATGAGCTTCGGGTCGCTGAGCGGTCCGGCGATCGAGGCGTTGAACAAGGGAGCGGCTCTTGCGGGATGTCTCCACAACACGGGGGAGGGGGGTATCTCGCCGCATCACCTGCACGGAGGCGACCTCGTCTGGGAGATCGGGACGGGCTATTTCGGGGCGCGGGACGAGTCGGGGCACTTCTCGATCGAACGCGTCCGGGAGCAGGTCTCCTCCGCTCCCATACGTGCGATCGAGGTGAAGCTGTCCCAGGGCGCGAAGGCCGGTCTTGGAGGCTTGGTGCCTGCGGCCAAGATGACACCCGAGATCGCGGCGATCAGGGGGGTACCCGCCTGGCGGGACTGCTACAGCCCACCCCACCACAGCGAGTTCTCGACCGTGGACGGCCTCATCGACTTCGTCGAAAGGATTGCCGGCGCCACCGGCCTTCCCGTAGGGATCAAGTCCGCTGTGGGCGAGGAACGGTTCTGGGACGAGCTCGTCGACCGGATGTCGACACGCGGCGAAGGTCCGGACTTCGTCACGATCGACGGAGGTGAAGGTGGGACGGGGGCAGCCCCACTCGTGTTCGCGGACCATGTGGGCCTGCCCTTCAAAGTCGGGTTCCCCCGCGTCTACCGGACCTTCGCGGAAGCCGGACTCGCAGATGACGTCGTCTTCGTCGGATCTGCGAAGCTGGGCTTCCCGCCGAACGCGCTCCTCGCCATGGCGCTCGGCTGTGACCTCATCGGGGTGGCACGCGAGGCCATGCTGGCCGTCGGCTGCATCCAGGCGCAGCGCTGCCACACCGGTCGTTGCCCGACGGGCGTTGCCACCCAGTCCAAGTGGCTCGCAGGCGGGCTCGATCCCGCCCTGAAGTCCGTCCGCGTCGCCAACTACCTCATGGCACTACGCTTCGAGCTGCTCCGCCTCGCCAGCGCGTGCGGGAAGCCACATCCAGCGCTCGTCGATCTCTCGTCGTTCGAGATTGTCGACGACCGCTTCCAGAGCCAGCCCGCAGCCGCGGTGTTCGGGTACAAGGACGGCTGGGGTACGCCCGGAGCCGCGGAGATCGATGCCCTGTCCGACCTGACCTGAGCCCTCCCGGAGGGGCTCAGGGCCATCCCAGACATGCGCAGCCCGCGGTCTCCGAGGGGAGTGCGGGTTCCGGGGTCCGGTCAGATGGGTGGCGGCGGCTCCATTCCCTGGGCGCGCATGGCAGTCTCGATCAGGTCGTTCATGGTCTCCACGACGCTGACCCTGGCGAAGCGTTTCGACTCGGCCGGGACGAGATGCCACGGTGCCCCCGGCCAGTCGGTGTGTGTGATCATGTCCTCTATCGCCTGCGAGTACTCGTCCCGCTTGTCGCGGTTGCGCCAGTCCTCTTCCGTCAGCTTCCAGCGCTTGAGAGGGTCGTCCTTGCGGCGCTCGAAACGCCTGAGTTGCTCCTCGTGTGAGATGTGGAGGAAGAACTTGGCGATCAGCGTTCCCTCACCCACGAGCATCCGCTCGAACTCGACGATCTCGAAATATGCGCGGTGCCACTGGTCGGCGGTCGCGAGGTTCTCGACGCGCTCGACGAGGACACGCCCGTAGTAGGACCTGTCGTAGACGGCCATCCCCCCGCGACCCGGCAGTGGTGTCCAGAATCGAGTCAGCCAGTGGTGGCGGAGCTCGTCGAGGCTCGGGACCCCGAATTGCACGACCCGCACGTGCCTCGGG
>QWHP01000401.1 GCA_021404985.1 Actinobacteria bacterium ATB1 | reverse complement strand
GAGGCATGATGCCAGCTCCTCCTCAACTGACCCCAGAGCAGCGCCAGGCTGCTCTCGAGAAGGCGGCTGACGCGCGTCGAAAGCGCGCCGAGCTGAAGGAAAAGCTCAAGATGGGTGGCTTGAAGCTGTCCGAGCTCTTCGCACAGGCAGAAAACGACGACGTGATAGCCAAGACCAAGGTTGTCTCCGTCCTCGAGTCTCTCCCGGGTGTCGGGAAGGTCAAGGCCCGCCGCATCATGGAGGAGCGCGACATCTCCGAGACCCGCAAGATCCGTGGTCTCGGCGCCAAGCAGCGGGAGGCCCTCCTCTCTGAGTTCGACTGAACCCTCCACCTCCGGGCACGGCCGCGTCCTGTATCCCACGGGCGTGTCCGGAGGGGGCAAGGGGACCGTCGTCGACGCCCTGCGGAGGCGACATCCCGAGCTCGCTTGGTCGGTGTCCTTCACGACGCGCAAGCCCCGACCGGGGGAGGTCGACGGAGTCCACTACCACTTCGTGGACGACGCGACTTTCGACGCCATGGTCGACGATGATAGTTTCGTCGAGTGGGCCCACGTCTACGGGCATCGTTCCGGGACTCCGCGTGAGCCGATCGAGAACTGGCGTGCCGGAGGTCGTGACGTGCTCGTCGAAGGTGACACACAAGGGGCTTTCGCGTTCAAGGTGGCCTACCCGGACTCCGTCGTGGTGTTCCTGAAGGCCCCCGATCTCGCTTCGCAACGCGAGAGGCTCATGGCACGCGGAACGACCGGAGAAGATCTCGAGAGGCGCATGGCCGTCTCGGAGCGACAGATTGCCGAAGCGGCCTGTTTCGACGCCGTTGTCGTCAACGAGGACGTCGATGAGACGATCCGTCAGGTGGAGCGCCTATTCTCGTTGTCTGAGCAGGACCCCGAGCAGAGGATCGATCCGAATTGATGATGGAGCCCCCCATCGAGGAACTCGTCGAGAAGCTCGGCGGAGGCAAGTGCGCCCTCGTCACCCTAGCGTCCAAGCGTGCCCGCCAGATCAACTCCTACTACAGCCAGCTCGGGGAGGGGCTCGGAAGGTACATCCCGCCCCAGGTGATCTCACAGGGCAAGCCTCTCAGCATCGCATTCGAGGAGATCTCCGAGGGCAAGGTCGTGTCCGTCGAGCCGGAGCCGGTGTCCGACGAAGCCTGACCGGGCGGAGGCCCGCCACATGGCCGCAAGTCCACTCGCCGGAGCACGTGTCGTCCTCGGGGTCACCGGTGGGATAGCCGCCTACAAGTCGGTCGAGCTCCTCAGGCGCCTGACCGAGGCGGGGGCCGAGGTCGAGGTCGTCCTCACGGAGTCTGCGACACGCTTCGTCGCCCCTCTCACCTTCACCGCTCTTTCCGGGCGGACGGCCCAGACAGACCTCTTCGGATCGAGTGACCCGATTCCGCACACGCGACTCGGACAGTGGGCCGACCTCGTGGTGGTGGCACCGGCGACCGCCAACCTCCTGGGGAGGCTCGCATCCGGTCTGGCAGACGACCTTCTGACGAACGTCCTGCTCGCCACGCGGGCTCCCGTGGTCGTCGCCTGCGCCATGCACACCGAGATGTGGGAGCAGCCGTCGGTCCAGAGGAACCTCGAGACCCTGAGACGTGACGGTCACCGATGCATCGACCCTGAGAAGGGCCGGCTCGCCGGTGGGGACGAGGGTTTGGGGCGCATGGCGGAGCCGGTCACGATCGTCGAGGTATGCGAGGATGTGCTCTCAGGCGGCGACCGTGACCTGGCAGGCTGCCGGATCGTCGTGACGGCGGGCGGCACGCGGGAGCCCATAGACCCCGTGCGCTTCGTCGGGAATCGCTCCACGGGGAAGATGGGCCACACCGTCGCCGAAGAGGCCTCACGGCGGGGGGCTCAGGTGGTGCTCGTGACGACACAGCCCGATAGTGCACCTGCGGGTGTCGAGACGGTACCCGTCGAGACGGCCGAGGAGATGGCGAGGGAGGTCCTGGAACGATTTGCGGATGTGGATGCCGTCGTGATGGCAGCCGCAGTTGCCGACTTCCGGCCCGCTGAGACCGCAGCCGGCAAGCTCAAGAAGCAGGACGGTCCCCCGTCGATCGTCCTCGAGCCCACCACCGACATCCTCGCCGAGCTCGGCCGGACGAAGGCGAGGCAGATACTGGTCGGCTTTGCTGCCGAGACCGAGAGAGTCCCCGAGGCGGGTGTGGCGAAGGTCGAGGCCAAGAATTTGGACCTGCTCGTCGCCAACCTCGTCGGGGTCGACGACTCGGGCTTCGGAACGGACACGAACAGGGCATGGCTCTGCCGCCCGGGCCGTGATGCAGAGTCGCTGGGTCTCACCACGAAGGCAGCCATCGCCACGGCCATATGCGACGATCTCGCAGAGGCATCCAAGGGCCACCCGGCAGGGGAATGGAGTTCGAGCACTCGGTGAGGGCAGGATTGGGTTCTCCCCGGATCCCCCGAGCCACAGTAACAGGAGATTCGCGTGTCCAAGATGCTCTTCACCTCGGAATCGGTCACCGAGGGGCACCCCGACAAGATGGCCGATCAGATCTCCGACGCGGTCCTCGACGCGATACTCGTCGAGGATCCCTCGGCCCGGGTCGCGTGCGAGACGCTGGTGACCACGGGACTCGCGTTCGTCGCAGGCGAGATCTCGACGACGGCGTACGTGGACATCCCGCGTGTCGTTCGGGACACGATCCTCGGGATCGGGTACAACAACGCCACGTACGGAATCGACGGGCGGACGTGCGGGGTCCTCACCTCGATCGACGAGCAGTCGCCCGACATCGCACAGGGCGTCGACAAGGCACTCGAGGTCCGTGAGCTCGGTGCGGAGGACAGCCTGGACGAGCAGGGTGCGGGCGACCAGGGGATGATGTTCGGCTACGCCTGCAACGAGACCGAGGACCTGATGCCTCTGCCGATCTGGCTGGCTCACCGTCTCGCACGCCGGCTCGCCGAGGTTCGCCGTGCGGGAGTCGTTCCGTACCTGCGCCCCGACGGCAAGACTCAGGTGACCGTCGAGTACGCCGACGGAAA
>QWHP01000400.1 GCA_021404985.1 Actinobacteria bacterium ATB1 | reverse complement strand
CCTGGCGCGTGCGCTCGACTGCCGGGTCGAGGAGCTCCGTCATGTCGAGAGCCTGCACCACATGCGTGGCGGAGTCGACGTCGCCGTAGGCCGAGAGTGTGGCGGCAGCGCGCTGACGGCCCGCCGCCGCGAGGTCGTAGCGTTTCCCCCCGGCGATCTGGCTTTCGAAGACGGATATCAGAGCGCCGGACAGGGCCTGGGATGCCGAGACGTCGAAGCGGAGCAGCCTGTCGCCTGTTACCCAGTCGAGCGACCTCCACCCCGCGCAGCCGTGGAGTCTGTGCGGACGCTCAGACGATGTCGTCTTGCGGCATGCCTCGACGCAAGCCGCGGAGACGGCGACGTGCGTCGGGTGGACGTCTGCAGGTTCGTGCGTCCAGACGGCGTGCGCCCGGGTCCGTTCGAGCACGGTCCCGATGTCGCAGACCACTTCCCTCGAGCGGTCGCGCACGTCCGCGCTGGGATGGCCGAGCTGGACCAGGCAGCCGTAGCGTCCGATGGCGGCTGCCTCGCGCTGCTCGCGCCTGCGGATGAGGATCATCTCCTCGTCGCTGACGTCTGCGTAGGCTCCGCCACGTGGGCTGCGCGCCCCGTCGGTGCAGACGCAGACGCACACCCAGCGGTCGGTGTGGTCGAACGCATCGACGATCGGCACCGGGGCGGCGAACTCGGCGTCGTCGGCATGTGCCACGACGATCAGGTCGGTGACGCGCCGGAGGGCATGGTCCTCTGCGGTCCCGTCGGGGACGAAGACGTCCGCATCCGCCCGTGTGAGGTCGTCCTGCAGTGCCATCGTGACGAACGTAGCAGTGGAGATGCAGGGCAGTCAGCGAACGCGGTACTCGACCCGCTCGCCGGAAGCGAAGAACTTCTGGCCCTCGACAAGGCTCTCCGGGTCGGTCCCGAGCGACAGATAAGCGTTGCCCAGCGCGAGCGCCTGTGAACGGGGGAGCTCCTGTGCGGCCCAGGCAGCACGAACGGTCGCCTGGATCGCCGAGTGCGGGCGCGCCGCGATCGTCTCTGCGATCCAGCGGGCCGACTCCAGGAGGCCCTCCTGGGGGCAGACCTCGCTGACGAGGCCGATCTCGAACGCGCGGCGCGCCGACATGCGTTCGTGTGCTCCGAGGAGCTGCATGCGAAGGAGCTCCCCGAGGGGGATCCTCTGCGCCATGTGAACGGTTTCGAAGCTCGCAACCATCCCGTAGGTGACGTGAGGGTCGAAGAACGTAGCGGTCTCGGACGCGATTATGATGTCGGACTCACCGAGCATGTAGAAGGCCCCTCCACAGGCGATCCCGTTCACCGCAGCTATGACCGGTTTCCAGAGGTCGGAAGTCTTCGGGCCGATGAGCTCGCCCGGATCGTCGAAGTGGATCTGCGATCCGACGCGTCTCGATCTCATCTCGTCCGGAGAGGAGCTGATGGCCTCGGCCCGGTCGATCCCGGTGCAGAACGCCTTCGTCCCGGCCCCCGTGAGGACGAGCGCACCGACGGAGTCGTCAGTCCGGGCACTGCGCCAGATCTTATGCAGCTCCTGCTGCATTACGGTGTTGAAGGCGTTGTGCTTGTCGGGACGGTTCAGGGTCACCCACCCAACGCCGTTGTCGACCGCGAATGTGACCGTCTCGAAGTCGGGCATCTGACTACTCCCCTCGGTCGCCACTACGCTCGTACAAGGATTCTTGCACGACATCGGTGGCAAAGCCGAAAGGGGACCACGATGACCGACGTGGGGGAGAAGGGACGTGAGAGGCCGTCACGTCCCAAGATGCGGTTCGACATACCCACTCCCGAGCCCGACACCGAGGAGTTCTGGGAGGCCTGCCGGGCGCACCGACTCCTTCTCCGCAAGTGCAATGAGTGTTCCAAGGTGCACTACTACCCGCGCCCCTTCTGCCCCGGCTGCTGGAGCGAGAATGTCGAGTGGATCGAGGCGAGTGGCCGGGGTCGCGTCTACACGTACTCGATCGTCCACCGGAACGACCTGCCGCCATGGCCGGACAAGGTCCCGTACTGTGCAGCGATCGTCGAGCTCGAAGAGGGCCCGAGGATGATGACCAACGTCGTCGAGTGTGACTTCGAGCACGTGGCTGTGGAGATGCTCGTCGAGCTCACCTGGATCGACGACATCTGGGAGGACGAGAGCTGGAGCTTTCCGGTCTTCAAGCCGGCGTCATGAACCCCGTCGCCCGGTCCGGCGCTTCTCGACACGCCGGCGTGCACGCTCCTGCTCCTCGGGTCTGGGTACGTGGTCGGGCGTCACCACGCGTCCTTCGAGGACGCAGCCCCGCGTGGCAGGCTTGCACTTCGCGCCGATGCGACGGCAGGTCTCGCCGACGAGATGTGGGCAACTCCAGGCGGTCATCCTGCTCCCGGTTTCTGCGCTGGCCGACAGGAGAATCGTAAGCGCTTCTCGCAATGAGGCTGTACACGATTGTCCCTGGAGCTTGTGACGAGTGCCTCTGGTGTCAAGCGGAGGATGCCGGGGAGCATTGAGGTAGCCCCCCGCACGAGAGGAACGGAGCCGAAATCGAAGGTCACGCAACACCCGAGTTCCAGTCGGTCGCCGATGTGTTCTCACGACAGCTCTCCCGGACGACGGGCGGCGCGGCATTGGCCGTCTTGCACGATGACGAGCTGGTAATCGACGTCTGGGGTGGGCGCCGCGTCGAGGACGATCCTTGGGAGTCAGACACCATGGCGATGGTCTTCAGCACGACGAAGGGAATCGCCTCCACGGCGCTGCACGTCCTCGCCGATCGCGGGGAGATCGACTACGACGCGCCGGTGATGGAGTACTGGCCGGAGTTCGGTTGCAAGGGCAAGGAGACCGCCACCGTCCGGCATGTCCTCACGCACTCTGCCGGCATGCACAGGCTTCGCAGCGTGATCCGCCATGCGGAGGACATGCTCGACTGGGAGACGATGGTCGAGGCCTTGGCGGCCTCGGAACCTGCGTATCCTCCGGGCACACAGACGGGCTACCACGCCATCACGTACGGCTGGCTCGTCGGCGAGGTGGTGCGACGCGT
>QWHP01000399.1 GCA_021404985.1 Actinobacteria bacterium ATB1 | reverse complement strand
GGTGCATCCTCGATGCGTCGCAGGTGAACAAGATCAACGTACAGGACGGCGCGGTCACAGGCGTCGAGCTCTGGGAGGGCCGCACCCTCGAGGCGAAGGTCGTCGTCTCGAGCCTCGACCCGCACTCCACCTTCCTCGACCTCGTCGGGCCCGAAAACCTGCCGGGCGACCTCAAGGACGCCGTGTCCGGGTGGGAGTGGGATAAGTGGAGCTACACCACGGCGCACGTCGCAACCCACGACGCACCCCACTACATCAGCGGCGACCCCTGGGTCGACGAGTCGTTCATGACCATCGTCGGCTTCGAGGGCACGGACCAGATCCTCGAACACTGGTCGAACGTCACGTCCGGCCGGCTCGACACGGACGCGATGGGCGGGCACACGACTTGCCAGACGACGTTCGATCCTCACCTGAGCAGGTATCCGGGTCAGCACGTCTCGTTCTTCCAGATGCACGCCCCGTACGACATCGAGGGCGGTTGGGAAGCACGCGGGCCCGAGATCCAGGAGGCAATGCTTGCCAAGTGGCAGGCAGCAGCGCCCAACATGGGCCCCGAGAACAGGATCATGACGGCACTCGAGACGCCCGAGGACATCGAGATCCGGCTCCCCAACATGCGGCGGGGCTCCATCAAGCATGGCGACTACAACCCGATCCAGCTCGGTTGCTTCCGCCCGAACCAGGACTGCTCGAGCAGCGCCACACCCATCGACGGGCTCTACGTGAACGGCGCGTCGACCTATCCGGGAGGCCTCGTGATCGGCGGACCCGGATACCTGGCCGCAAACAGGATCGCAGACGACCTTGGGGTGCAACGGTGGTGGAAGCCGACCCCCGCCATGGAGAAGTACGCCCAGACGTACCTGGAGGGCGACGACGCCTGACTCGGCTCGTCCCGAACTGCTGACCGGGAGGCCGGTACCGCATCGGGACAGGTTGGGTGTGGTTGCGGGTCTGCCTATGTACCCGCAACCACACCCAACGTCGGGCACGTGCCGCCGTGACTCTGTGCGGTTCGGGTCCCGCGCATTCGACTTGAAGGGGTTGCCGGGGGTCGGATCGCCACTCTTGATGACGATCCGGTGTGACGGGGTGGGTCAGCGAGCCTTGGCCCGTGCCCGTGTGCGGGGACGGGAGATCTGCGGGCGTGAAGCCCTCTTGCCGTCCTTGCCGCCGTCGGATGCGGCGATCTCGTCCAGCTCGGGTTGGTGTGGTCGCTGCTGTGACAGGATCTGGTCGACGAGGTGGTTGCGTCGCGCGATCAACGCGTCGACGCTGTAGGGATCGCGATCCATGATGCGTTCGAGGAGCGGCCCGTGACAGAAGTAGGACATGACCTGAACGTGGAGGTCATGGATGAAGAAGGCAGGGTCGATCGGGGCCATGAGGCCCGCGTCCTGGGCCTCATGCAAGCGCTTCTTCGCGGGCTCGTACACGGGCTCGACGAAACGGTCCACGTAGATGTTGGCCCCCTCGCCATACTCGCCGCCCTCGAGCAGCTCACGGATTACCAGTCGGGGCACCGCGGGGTTCGCGCGCAGGTAGCCGTGGATCTGGTCCAGGTGCCACGCAAGCCTCTCCTGGTTGAACTCACCTGCGAGGAAGTCCTGCAACATGATCACGACGGGACCGAGGGCACGCTCGAGGACCGCTTCGTGGAGCTCCTCCTTCGTGTTGAACTGGTACAGGACCGTCGTCTTGTGGACACCCGCCGCGTCGGCGATGTCCTGAACCGCGACCCCCCCGTAGCCGCGGCGCGCGAAGAGGTCGGCTGCCGCGTCGAGGACGGCTTCACGGCCGCTCTGTCCTGTCTGTTTGGGTTTGCTCACTACGATCCTCCGGATCTGAGCATACCAATATCGCGAAAGATTACTACCGTATGGTTGATATCCTCACCAGTTGATAGGATCGCTGGTCATGGATACGGGGGATCCCGCTCAGGTCACCTCGTCCACCAGTCCCCAGGCGAGTGCCGTCGGGGCGTCGATACGCTCCCCGGTGAGGGCGAGGTGCGCGGCCCGCTGCCTGCCGATCCTGCGGGCGATGCTCACGGTTCCCCCCGCCCCCGGTACCAGTCCCATGCCGATCTCGGGCAGTTGCACTGTCAGGTCCGGGGCTGTCACGACATGAGCGGCGAAGGCCGGGAGCTCGATGCCCGAGCCGACACAGGAACCGTGGATCCGGGCAGTCACACGGTCGGCGAGACGGTGGATCCAGTAGCCGGCGCTGCGGCTCGTCCTGATGTGATGTGCGGTGGCCGGGTCCGGCGCGGTCCCGAACTCGCGCAGGTCCCCGCCGCTGCAGAACGAGGGCCCCTCGCCGTCGAGGAGAACCGTCTCGATGGTGTTGTCCGCCGCTGCGAGCTGCAGTGCCTCGACGAGGGCGTCCCGAACCTCCCAGCCGAAGGCATTGTGGATCTCGGGACGGCAGAACGTGAGGTGGAGGAGGCTTCCGGAGCGCTCCACTCGGAGGGGGTCCGGGTTGACCTCGACTCGGCTCGTGGGCGTGTGCCCGTCCAGCCAGCGACGATACTCGCTGCCCGCCTGGAGTGTGGAGTAGGTGAAGGACTCGGCGGCGAGGGCATCGACGACCCCGAGGCCTTCGGAGAGCCTGAGCAGTTGGACGAGCGCCACCGACGCCTCCGGGTTCGCCGTGACACGAGCGGCGAGTCGGCCGACGGAGGCATCGGGATCATCCCAGCTCACAGCGTTCGCCGAGTGCGCCGTGGGTGTCGAGGGTGCCGAGTGAAACAGGACGTCGAAGGCGGCCGTTCCGTCTCGGGTA
Source organism: Actinobacteria bacterium ATB1 (assembly GCA_021404985.1). Taxonomy (GTDB): domain Bacteria; phylum Actinomycetota; class Acidimicrobiia; order UBA2766; family UBA2766; genus QWHP01. The sequence continues at coordinate 264 of QWHP01000399.1, read as the reverse complement.
GGTTCCGTGCCCACCGCCTCGTTCTCGTACAGGCCGACGGTGACGGCGGGAAGCGCCCTGAGCGTCCCGGCAGCGACGTCGTCCAGCGCAGCGCCGGACATGTCGATAGCGAGAAGGGGTGTCTCGGAACTCGCCACGAGCTCGTCGGACGCGTAGGGCGGGTGCAGGACGTCCACGATCTCTGCGTATGGGCGCACCGCTGCCTGCATCTCGGCGAGTCTCCGACCCGGTCTGGCGCCGACTGCGGCGGGGGTCCGACCGGAC
>QWHP01000398.1 GCA_021404985.1 Actinobacteria bacterium ATB1 | reverse complement strand
ACCGCCGATATTGGCGCTCGCGCCACCCGGGAGGCCCACGGCGCCGATCATGTTGCCCAGCGCGTTGAGCGCTGCGCCTGCGAGCTGCTCGAGCACCGTGCCACCATGGTACTCGAAGTAGTCATAGTGGACCTTCAGCGACTCGAACATGATGTCCTTCGCCGTCGAGTTGAAGGACGGGCCTTCGTACTCGAGCGGGAGGCACTTATAGAGGTTGAACCGACCGATCTCCTCGAACGAGTCGCTCATGATGATGAGCGACATGTTCACGCGCTGGATCGGCATCGTCTTCACATGGAGCTGGCGCATCCAGGTGTAGAACTCCGAGCCCCGCGAGTAGAACCCCTTCTTGATGGTCAGGTCGTCGTACTTCCCGGGCTTCACCATGGCGTGCTCGAAGAAGTTGTTCCCTCCCTCCTGCACCCGCTCGAGGTCGCCCGTGTACTTGAGCCCCGACACCTCGTTGAAGCGTACGCAGGTCACATGCCCCATGTCGATCTGGTAGCGATACGGAACAGCGGGATCGGTCATTCTCGTGTCTCCTGCTGCGTCGGCAGCGGCCTTTCCACTTCAGCTAGTCTACTCGACCCTTCTCGTGTGGGCACGTTCCAGGTCGCTGCGCTTGGTTCTCAGGGTGCCTAGGGGCGCCCCGTTTCGTCCTCGTCGGGGACCGACCGCCCTGGTCTCCTGTCCCCAGCCGTGTCACCAGACCCCATTCACCCAGCAGACTCACTCGCCCCCGCCGGGCGTGGCCTGAGAGACCTCGGCCTGCACCCGGAAGACCATGTATTCCGCGGGGCGTACTGGCGAGACACCGCATTCGATGACCACCATGCCTGCGTCGCGTACTTCTTTCGGGTTCGTTTCGTCATTGCACTTCACGTAGAAGGCCTCCTCGGGCGTGTCGCCGCGGAAGAAGCCCTTGTTCCAGAGGTCCCTTAGGAAGGACCCGACCTGTCGCTCGAGGTTCTTCCAGAGGATGGGCGTATTCACCTCGAAGACTGCCCACTGCAATCCACGTTCCACGGATGCGATGACGGAGTTCACGACGCGACGAACGTTGATGTATCGCCACTGGGGATCGTTGGCGACGGTGCGAGCGCCCCAGACGCGGATGCCCCGGGTGGCGAAGCTCTTCAGGCAGTTGATCCCCTCGGCGTTCAGCTGCCCGATGTCTCCGTCGAAGAGGTTGCGCCCGAGGTTCACGACGCCCTTGAGCTCCTCGTTGGCGGGGGCTCGATAGGGCCCCATATCCTTGTCGCACTTGGAGATGATGCCTGCGACGTGCCCCGACGGGGGCACGAGCCTCATCTCGCCGTTGGGCATGTCGACCTGGATCCACGGGAAGTAGAAGGCAGCGTATGCCGTGTCGAAGAGGAGCCGCCACTGGCTCGCGCGTCGATGGTCCGTGGGGTCAGGGAAGTCGAGGATGGCGAAGCGCGTCTTCATGCGCTCGCACTGCGTGATCATGGCCTGCTGGACGACCTCGACGTCCTTCTCCGTCCGGAAGCCGGCCGACTTCTTCAGCGTCCACATGAGGTCGGGGGCGACGAGCAGGTCGATGTCTTCGACCGCCTCGAACGCCGCCAGACCGAAGCGCTCGTCCGGGCCGATGTTCGCACCGATGAAGTCTTCGGGCGTGACTGTGAACAGGCCGTCGGTCCCCCCCTCGAGGAGCTTCTGCTCCAGGTCGACCGGGAAGCTCTCGGGCAGAATCGTTGCGGAACGAGCGTCCTCGATGCGAACCAACTCCGAGGAACTATTGACGATCCGCTCAACGTACTGGTCGGAGTTCGGGGAAAGCGTGAGGTTGTGGAACACCTCCTGCGCCTCTTTGGACTTGACCTCGAGCGTGAACTCGAACGGCTCGATGTAGGTCGGCGCTCCAGAACGAAACGCCTTGTCCAGCGGCTGCGCTGTCTCCCAGACGATCGTCTTGCCGCTGAGATCGGTGATGGTCCGATAGGAATCTTTCTCCCCATCGAAGATGCGGACGATCGTTCCGCGCGCGAGCCCGTGGGTCGACTTGATGACAGCGGAGGTGTCGCCGACGTTCAGGTCGAGCGTGAGGAAGGTCGACACGCGTGGCTTCTGCCGCTTGACCGTCACCTTGATGTCGTTGCCCCAATGCCCTTCATTGGCCGCGAACACGGTGAGCGTCGTCCGGCCCTCGCCGTCCTTGAGCTTGAAGCTCGCCATCCGCGCGGTCTCCTCGCGGAGGCGCCTCACCATGTGCGCGACGCGAAGCACGTAGCAGTAGCGCCCCCCGTTGGCGAAGAACCCACGGATGGCGTCGCGCAGATAGCCACCTTCGCTGAGCTCTCCGTAGACGTGGAGGAAGTGTTGCTCCGAGGTGATGCGAACGGGGGCGTTCGTCGGGCCTCTTGCGGTGAGCCCGATGAAGCCCGGGATTCCCGTGACACCGAGCTGAAGCGAGACGTACTTGGTCTCATCGGGCGCCTTGTAGACGCCGGGGGCACGCAGGTTCGTGGACACGTCCTGTCCTCCAGTGCTCGCGTTCGAAGCGGGGCCGAGCCTGGCCGCGCTCTTGAGATCGGCGCGGCGACGACTCGCCGCGCGCTGGGAAGGCCACGCCCGCCGCGCATCCGGCGGGCCGCGGGCTCAGCTCTTTCGCGACTCGTTGATCTCGCGATTGATCTCCGAGATCTCCCTCACCCAGATCTGCCGCTCCCGGTGCTCCATCGCGAGGATGTCGTCGATGGCCCAGTGGAATTGGTAGGCGATGTACGCTACCTCCTGGTAGATGCGCTCCAGGGGGTAGCTCACGATTCCCCCATCTGCGTCCCCAGGTCGACCTCGAAGTCGTGTCCGCACGCCGGGCACTTCACCTTGACGTTCGCGGTCCCCTCCTCGTTGATCCGGCGGTAGAAGTCTTGGAGGTAGGCGAGGTCGGTCGAGAAGAGCCCTTCGATGATCGACGGGTTGATCGACTTGAGGTCGCCGAGCTTCTCGATGACGCGCGACAGCAGGATGATCACGAGGTATGCGCGGTTGTTCTGAACGCGGTAGTCCTGCAGCGGCAGGATCTCG
>QWHP01000397.1 GCA_021404985.1 Actinobacteria bacterium ATB1 | reverse complement strand
CTGGGGTTCGCTTTGCTCACCTGTGAGGGCTTCGCCCTTGGACCCGGCCGGCCTGTGGCTGGCTGCTGCGAGCTCTGCTCGCAGTACAAGGGGGTGCCCGCACCCCCTTGTGAACCCCCTGGGGTTCGCTTTGCTCACCTGTGAGGGCTTCGCCCTTGGACCCGGCCGGCCTGTGGCTGGCTGCTGCGAGCTCTGCTCGCAGTACAAGGGGGTGCCCACACGAGTGTGCATCGGCTACGGGCAACTCTCATCTGACAGGCGCAGTGTCCGATTCTAGTTTCGGTAGAGCGGAAGGATTTCCGCGCCGACTTTGTTGATAAGATCACACTCAAGTTTTCGCTGTCCTCGACGTTGAGGTTTCCACAGCCTCGGCGTTGCGTATCGGTGACGAGCTGATCCAGACTGCAAGTGCAGGAACCGCAGAAGGGAATGAGCAAATGCCCAAAGCCGTAGGTATCGACCTCGGTACAACCAACTCCGTCGTCGCAGTGCTCGAAGGTGGTGAGCCGGTAGTCATACCCAACTCTGAGGGATCCCGTACGACCCCGTCGGTCGTAGCGTTCACCGGTTCGGGCGAGGTTCTCGTCGGCGAGGTCGCCAAGCGCCAGGCGATCACCAACCCGGACCGCACCATCCGGTCAGTCAAGCGCCACATGGGCGACAACAGTTGGTCCGTCGACATCGACGGAAAGCCCTACAAGGCACAGGAGATCTCCGCCCGAGTGCTGCAGAAGCTCAAGAGCGACGCCGAGGCCTACCTCGGCGACACCGTCACCCAGGCAGTCGTCACCGTTCCCGCCTACTTCAACGACGCGCAACGCCAGGCCACCAAGGAGGCGGGTGAGATCGCAGGGCTCGAGGTGCTCAGGATCATCAACGAGCCGACCGCGGCAGCCCTCGCCTACGGGCTCGACAAGGAAGAGGAAGAGCAGACGATCCTCGTGTTCGACCTTGGCGGCGGCACGTTCGACGTGTCCCTTCTCGAGATCGGTGACGGAGTGTTCGAGGTCAAGTCGACCTCGGGGAACACCCAACTCGGCGGTGACGACTGGGACCAGCGGGTCATCGACTGGATGGTCGAGGAGTTCAAGAACTCTCACGGCGTAGACCTCGCACAGGACAAGATGGCGGCCCAGCGCCTCAAGGAAGCTGCCGAGAAGGCGAAGATCGAGCTCTCGAACACGAGCGAGACGACGATCAACCTGCCGTTCGTGACCGCAACGCAGAGCGGTCCGCTGCACCTCGAGATGAAGCTGAGCCGGGCGAAGTTCGAGCAGCTCACGTCCGACCTCGTCGAGAAGTGCCGCGGGCCATTCGAACAGGCGATCAAGGACGCGGGCCTCGCGGTCGGCGACATCCAGCATGTCGTACTCGTCGGTGGGTCGACGCGCATGCCCATGATCCAGGACCTCGTGCGGAGCTTGACCAGCAAGGACCCCCACAAGGGCGTCAACCCCGACGAGGTCGTCGCCATCGGCGCGTCACTGCAGGCGGGTGTCCTCAAGGGCGACGTCAAGGACATCCTTCTGCTCGACGTGACGCCGCTGTCGCTGGGCATCGAGACGAAGGGCGGGGTGATGACGAAGCTCATCGAGCGCAACACCACGATCCCGACGAAGAAGTCCGAGGTCTTCACGACGGCCGAGGACAACCAGAGCTCGGTCGAGGTGCACGTCCTCCAGGGTGAGCGCGAGATGGCGGCCTACAACAAGACCCTCGGCAAGTTCCAGCTCGTCGGTATCCCCCCGGCCCCGAGGGGCATTCCTCAGATCGAGGTCACGTTCGACATCGACGCGAACGGGATCACCCACGTGTCGGCCAAGGACCGTGCCACCGGCAAGGAACAGCAGATGACGATCACCGGGCAGTCCGCACTCGGTCGGGACGAGATCGACCAGATGATCCGGGACGCCGAAGACCACGCCGAAGAGGACAGACGCCGGCGCGAGGAAGCGGAAGTCCGCAACGAGGCCGACGCTCGCCTGTACTCGGCGGAGAAGCTCATCCGTGAGAACGAGGCCCAGCTCGGTGAGGCGAAGGAACAGCTCGAGGCCGCTTGCGGTGCCGTCCGCAAGGCTCTCGAGGGGTCCGACCTCGGAGAGATCCGAGAGAAGATGGATCACCTGAACACGGCGTTGCAAACGGCCTCGACGAAGATGTACGAGGCGGCTTCCGCCGCCGAGGCACCACCGGACGGGGCGTCGGCCTCCGGGCCTGCACCCGACGAGGACGTCGTCGAGGCCGAGATCGTGGACGAGGAGTCCGGATCGTGATGCGTAGGGACCCCTTCCGCGAGCTCTTCGAGTTCCAGTTCCCGAGAGGGGTGTCCGAGCTGCTCGACGCGCCGGGTACCCCGGCGGGCTCGTGGCGGCCGCCATTGGATCTCTACGAGACCAAGGAGGCCTACGTCGCCATCGTGGACGTCCCCGGAGTCCCGTCCTCGAAGCTGGAGGTGACTCTCGAGGCCGGTGTCCTAACCGTCAGGGGTGAACGCAAGTTCCACTCCAACGTTCCCGAGGATTCCTTCCACAGGGTCGAACGGCGTTTCGGCACGTTCGTCCTGTCCATTGCACTGCCCTCGTCGAAGGTCGAGGCCGAAGGCGTGCGGGCGAGTGTCGCCGATGGAGTGCTGACGATCGAAGTGCCCAAGGTGGCGAGGGCGGTCCCCCGGCGCATCGAAGTGATCGACGCGCAGGTCCACGAGGCCGTCGCCGGTGACCCCGAAAGGACGTGACACCTGTGAGCGGGATCGAGGACGAGCGGGAGCGGGTCGGCGACGCCAAGCCGGACGAATCCCCCTCCCGCAGAACCGCTGAGGTGGCGGACTCCGCTCCATTTGGCCCCCAGCACTTGAAATGCAAACTCTCCGATCATCGCCCGGTTACAGTTGTTGATTCGCCCGCGAGTTGATGTTTCGCCAAGCTAGTGTCCCGATTCTGAAATTCGCAAGAGTTCAATATCGAGGGCAGCAAGAATTTCAGAATCGAAAGGACACTAGCAAATGATTGATTCTAGTGTCGTTTTGATTTCGAAGCTCGCTCAGAGCACGATATCGAAGACGAAGC
>QWHP01000396.1 GCA_021404985.1 Actinobacteria bacterium ATB1 | reverse complement strand
CAGGATGCGCTGGGCAAGCTGGGGGCTGTTTGCCACGTCACCGTTGCACGCGGGGAGGCAGCGGTCGAAGACCGTGAGCGTGGCATCACCGGGCGAGACGTTCGTCGTGTACGCGAGGTTCAGCGTCGTCCAGGGCAAGCGCTTGTTCGAGGCGAGGTTTACCTTGGCATCAAGGGAAGCGGGGACCGTCTCGACTGTTACGTTGCCCTGGTAGTCCTGGTCGCCGTTGTCGATCTCGAAGCGCGACTTGAGGAACCCGAGGCTGTCCGCGGTGGTGCGGACTCTGATGTCGGCTCGGGTGCTCGCCTCGGCCTCGTACGCCTCGAGTTGGGTGCAGGTGGACAGGGTTGCGGTGCCGGCTCCGCAACTGCGCAGCGTCGGTTTCCAGATCTCGACGTGACGAGGCAGGCGCAGCCGTACTGTGGCGCCGAAGCCGAGGGTCGTGCTGCCCGCTCTCCACGGTCCCGGGCATCGGCGCCAACCTCGACAACCCCCAGTCGATTGCCCAAGACACCTGATGGCTGGACGGAACTGCCCATTTGGACGCATTGTGACACTGCCCTCTTGCGGTTCACTTGCGGTCGACTGGATGATCCCCGCGAGTCCGAAGTTGTCCCGGCCGGATCAGACCGCTGACCTGGTCTCCCGCGCGGCGGGGTCCTGCCTGTAGAAGTCGTGCAGGACGCCGTACAGCTCGGGGCGTTCCCGTCGCATCTCGCGTGGCAGGTCGAAGAAGTACTCGGTGGCGACGGCGAAGAACTCCCCGACGTTCACGCCGGCATAGGCATCGAGGAAGGTGCGCTTGCCCTGTCCGGCCCCCGTCTGCACGCGCTCGAACTCGTCCGTGCACACCTCGATCCAGAGATCGAGCTGTTCTTTCGTCGCCATGGGTGGGGTTCCGTCGATCGTGCCCGTGAGCATGTCGAGCTTGTGGGCGAACTCGTGGTAGACGACGTTGTGCCCGCGCTCGGGATGCCGAGCGGATTTCGTGATCGCGTCCCAGGTCAGCAGCACAGGTCCGCCGCTGAGAGCTTGGCCGAGGATCGGGAGGGAGCCGGACTCGACGACCGAGCCGTAGCTGGCGTGCGGTCCCTCGGGCGTCTTGACGGCGTGTGGGTAGACGAGGATCGAGTCGACGTCGGTGAACTCGACGTTTTCGAGGCCGAGGAGCAGGAGGCACGCTTGCCCGGCGACGGTCACGCGGATCTCGTCCGTCATGTGCAGGCCGCCGCATCCCTCCCAGGACTTCTCGGCCACGAAGACCTGTGTCAGGCATCGAAGTCTCGACCTCTCGTCGAGGTCGAGGTGCTGCCAGTGAGACAGGCCGGCGGCCAGGATCTGCTCCCATTCCGCAGGGAAGGGGTGCTCGAGGATCTTCTGGCGTCTGCGGTCACGTAGCCAGCCCATCCCGGGAACGATAACCGACCGTAGGAGGGCGCTGGTCGTCCCACGGGCACTCCTCCCATTACGATGAGAAGATGTCAGAGCGTGATCGACGCCGGGAAGGGTCGGCCGACGTCCTGCGTGAGGTGAAGCGGAGACTTGCCGAAGCGGACCAGCGGATGACGAGGGGGCGGCGTGTGCTCGTGGAGGCGTTCCTGGGAGTCGACAGCCCCCAGAGCGTGCCGGAGCTGCTCGAGGCCGTCACGGACCGTGTGCCGCAGTCGAGCCTCTACAGGAACCTGGCCGTCCTCTGCGATGTCGGTGTCGTGCGTCGCCTGAACTTCGACGAGGGATTCGTCCGCTACGAGCTCGACCACGACATCACCGAACATCACCACCATTTGGTCTGCAGCAACTGCAACTCGGTCGTCGACCTCGACGAGCGCACCCTCGAGAAGGTCGAGGCGGCCCTGGCAAGGGCCGAGGTGGCGATCCTGCGCTCGAGGGGGTTCGCGGTCGAGGAGCACCAGCTCGACCTGCGGGGTGTCTGCGCAGAGTGCCGCTGACCTCACGGCTGTGGTGTCTCAATCCCCCTTGCGGGGATCGAGGTCGTGCCCCCCGTGCAAGTGGTGCGAGATGCCGTGGGCCAGGTCCCCGCGGCCGATGTGGGTGAGAGCCACGCCGAACGTTGCGAGGAGGTTGTCGCGGGTCAAGACCTCACGCGGCGGGCCATACGCGATCACGTGGTCGCCTAGGAGCAGGACCTCGTCGGCGCGCTCGGCCTCGTCGAAATCGTGCGTTGCCACGACCACGGTGGCGCCCCCGGCGGTCTCTTCTGAGACGATGCTCATGTAGAGCTCCCTGCCGGCTGCGTCGATACCGGCCGTCGCCTCGTCGAGGAGGAAGACGTCTCCTCCGTGCGCGAGCGCCTGCGCCAGGTAGACGCGCTGGCGCTGACCACCTGACAGCTCGTGAAGGGTCTTCCCTCCCAGCTTCTCGACTCCTGTCCGCGCCATCGAGGTCTCGACGCGTTCCCGATCTGTGCGTCTTGCCGGCCTGAGAAGGCCGAGATGGGCGTAGCGGCCCATGGCGACCACGTTCCTGACCCTCAGGGCGAGCAACTCGTTGACCTGGCGGCTCTGGCCCATGTAGCACACGCGGGCCGGGAGCATGCCGGGGGCCCGCCCGAGCACGGTGAGCTCTCCTGAGAGCGGGGGGAGCAGGCCGGCGAAGGCCTTGAGGAGGGTCGACTTCCCCGACCCGTTCCCACCGATCAACACGAGCCACTTGCCGTGCGCTATGTCGAGGTCGATTCCGCTCTGTACCGGTTCGGAGCCGTAGCCCACTGTCAGCGAGCGTGCGGTAACGGCCGGGTTCATGGCGCTGCCCGCCGGTCCCGCAGGCTTCGGCGCACGTTCTCCGCCACCAGTGAAACGAAGAAGGCAAGGACGGCGACGAGTGCCACCGACGCGCTCGCCGCGATGTCCCAGTGCCAGCTCACGAGGAGACCGACGACGACGGAGAGGATGCCCACAACGCAGGCCACGGTCATCATCACCGGCAGGCGGGAGGAAAGGAGTACGCCGATGCTCGCAGGCGCCAGGAGGAGGGCGAAGACGAGCAGGGTTCCGACGGCCTGGAACGAGACGACCACAGCGAGAGCGACGAGGAGGAGAAGGAGCGCGTGGTAG
>QWHP01000395.1 GCA_021404985.1 Actinobacteria bacterium ATB1 | reverse complement strand
GGCATGTCCCTGATCGAGGGCCAAAGAGCGCTCATCAGCATCACGAGGACCGCGAAGCCGATACCCCATCCCAGGAGTCCCCGCCTCAGGTCCCGCATGCCCTTCGCGAACACGGTGCCCGTCATCGACTGTCCCCCGCGTAGTAGTCGAGGAAGATCTCCTCGAGGTCGGCCTCGTGGGTCACCACGCTCTGGATCCCGAAAGGTGCCGCGACCCGGAAGAGCTCCTCGGTCGTTCCCTCGACAACGAGATGGGCCGTGTTCCCGACCATGCGGACCTCGTTCACGCCCCGCAGCGTCCGCAGGGTTTCGACGTCAGGAATCTCACCGAAGGAGAGCTCGATTCGTCTGATCGCCCGTGCCGTCAACGCGGAAACGGACTCGACCATGACGAGCCTTCCACGGCGGAGGATCCCGACGTGGTCGGCGGCCTCCTCCACCTCGGCGAGGATGTGCGACGAGAGCAGCACGGTCCTGCCCTCGGCCCGCACCTCGTCGAGGAGAGCGAGGAACTCGCGTTGCATGAGGGGGTCGAGACCCGAGGTCGGTTCGTCGAGGACAAGAAGTTCCGGCCGGTGCATGAACGCCTGGACGAGTCCGACCTTCTGGCGGTTCCCGTGGGACAGGGAAGCGATCCGTTCGTCGAGGTCGAGCTCGAAGCGTTTCGACAGTGCGTCGACTTCGGACCAGTCGATTCCACCTCTCAGCCTGGCGAGGAAGCGCAGGTACTCCTCGCCGGTCATGTCGCCGTAGGCGACGAAATCTCCCGGCAGGTATCCGACCCGGCGATGTACCTCGTTGCGCTTCTCGGGAACCGGAAGTCCCAGGACCTCGACGCGCCCGCGGGCCGGGCGGATCATGCCCATGAGAAGCCGGATCGTCGTCGTCTTCCCGGCGCCGTTGGGCCCCAGGTATCCGAAGATGACTCCAGCCGGGATCTCGAGGTCGAGGTCCTCGAGCGCGACGGCATGCCCGTAGCTCTTGGTGAGGCCTTCGGTCCTGACCGCGGAAGTCATCGAACATCTTCGCGCGTGGGGACGGAAGAGACCGCCTTGCCGAGTCGTTCTCACTACGATTCAATCTCGTCGTGACACCTGCTGCGTTCTTCGATCTCGACCGGACAGTGATGTCGGGGGCGAGCACCTACCACTTCGCGCGGGCTGCTCTGCGCAGGGGGATGTACAAGCGGCGGGCAATCTTCAAGTTCGCCTGGCAGGCGCGACGCTTCCGGGCCTCTGGCCTGGGCGATGCCAAGACCATTGCCGCCCGTGACCAGATGCTCGAGGCTGTCGCCGGTCGTCACAGGCGAGAGATGGACGTCCTCCTTCCCGAGGCCATGGCCCCGATCCTCTCCAACGTCTACCCGCAGATGTACGAGGTGATCCTTGCGCACGAGGACGCCGGGGTTCCCACCTATCTCTGTTCGGCATCTCCGATCGAGATCGTCGGAGCGGTGGCCCGGGTGATGAACATGAGCGGCGGCGCTCTCGCCACCCGTGCTGCAGTCGACAGCGAGGGCCGGTACACCGGGGAGCTCGATGGTCCCTGGTGCTACGGGACAGGGAAGGCTGAGGCTGTGGCGGCGGAGGCGAAGCGCGCAGGGATCGACCTGGCGCGTTCGGCTGCGTACAGCGACTCGGTCAGCGACATACCGATGCTCGAGCTCGTCGGGAAGCCTGTCGCCGTGAATCCGGACGCAGAGCTCAAGGCCCTCGCTCTCGAACGCGGTTGGGACATCCTGCGCCTCGAGCCACACCGCGGCGCGCGCGCCGCTGCCGGCGCCGGGATCGCCGCCGGTGCCACCGCCGCGGCGCTCGCATCCGCGATGTGGGTGACTCGCCGGGCACACTGATGAAGTCCGTTTGGCGTGCGCCGATTCCGTCGGGTGTGCGCGCCCTCGCAGGCGGCAGCGGTCATGCCGCCGGCCGCGTCGCGCGGGGGATTTCGCTGCGTCCCGTCGTGGTCGTGTGTGCGGGGGCGGGGTCACTTCTGGTCCCGCCGGCGGCAGACGCCTGGACTCTCGGCCGCCTCGTCCTCGTCCGGATTCGAGCCTGGGATCCTGCCCGGGTGTCGTCACAGCTCCTTCTCGCCCACGAACTGGTGCACGTCGCGCAGTGGAGGGAGGACGGACCCGTCCTGTTCCTCGCCCGCTATCTCGCCGCCTACGCAAAGGGCCGCATGCGCGGCCTTTCGCACGACACCGCCTACAGGGCGATTCCCGCCGAGATCGAGGCGTTCGAGGTCCAGAGGGCGCTGACACCTGTCACAGAGCCGTGCTAGAAGTGTTGAAGGGACACGGAACGCACGAATCCGGCTGATCCACCCCTGATCCTTCCCCCTGCTTCCCCCGACCCGCCTTTCGACGGGAGGCAGAGATGGACGACCCCTCCTTCGTCAAGATCCGTGACCGCCTGGAGGCGACGCGACAGGGGCCGAGGCAACTTCCGCGTCTCCGCCGCATGCTCGACCGGCTCCCCCGCGTGCCGGCACGCGAACATGTAGTGGTCGTCGCCCTGGTCGGGCTCGGGGTGGCCGTGCTCGCAGTCACCTGGGTCCGCACCGGATCGCGGGAGTTCGAACCTCTGCCGCGTCCCGAGGTGGAGGATTCCGGGACTGCCCAGACGGCTGTTCCGGGTGCGGCGGCAGGGGGGGTCGAGGCGGGTGCGGGCGAAGGTGCCATCAGCGTGCATGTCGCAGGAGCGGTGGTGTCCCCGGGGGTGTACGACCTCGACGCAGGCGGGCGGGCCATCGACGCGATCCGGCTGGCCGGCGGGCCGGTGCCCGGTGCCGACGTGTCTGCCCTCAACCTCGCGGCCAAGCTCGCCGACGGCCAGAGGATCTTCGTACCGATGGTGGGGGAAGGTACGCAGGATCCGGCGCAACCGCAGGCACCCGGGCAGGGGGATCTCTCGACAGGGGGGCTCGTGAACCTCAACACGGCGGGTGCCGCCGAGCTCGACGAGCTTCCCGGGATAGGCGAGAAGACGGCGGACGCGATCGTCGAGTACCGGGCGCGAAACGGGCCCTTCGAAGAAGTCGCGGATCTGCTCGACGTGCCGGGAGTTGGGGAGGGGAAGCT
>QWHP01000394.1 GCA_021404985.1 Actinobacteria bacterium ATB1 | reverse complement strand
TTGCGGAGGGCTTCCGGAAAGCGATCATGGAGTACGACATCCCAGCCCACGTCGTCGACCTCGGCGCGAAAGGGTGCGTCTCGTGGCGCCCCGAACCCCTCACCAACTACCGCGACTTCCTCGACACCGTCCCGCAGTTCTACGAGGCCTCGTTCCCCTGGGCTCTGAACCGGGGCGTGTTCATGACACCCGGAGACGAGGAGCAGTGGACCCTTTCGGTCCAACACACGGAGGCCGACATCGACGAGTATGTCTCGGTCTTCGCAGAGTTCTGCGCGAGTCTTGGGAGCAGTTAGGCGGCAAGGAACGCGACGATAAGATGAGTGACGAAGCCGGCGAGACAACAGAGGCGGAAGGCGCCGAGACCGACATACGGGATGTCGTCATCGACATCGACCACGTGACGAAGCGGTTCGGGGACTTCGTCGCGGTGGCCGATGCCGACTTCCAGATCCGCCAAGGCGAGTTCTTCTCGATGCTCGGCCCGTCCGGATGCGGCAAGACGACCACCCTGAGGATGATCGCGGGATTCGAGCAACCCAGCGAGGGCGCGATACGCCTCGAAGGCGTGGACGTCTCGAACGTTCCTCCGTACCGGCGCAACGTGAACACGGTCTTTCAGCACTACGCTCTCTTCCCCCACATGACGGTCTGGGACAACGTCGCGTTCGGTCCACGAAGCCAGAAGGTGCCGAAGAACGAGATCGCACCCCGGGTCGACGAGCTGCTCGAGATCGTGCGCCTCGCGGACTTCGGCAAGCGCAAGCCCGCACAACTGTCCGGCGGCCAGCAGCAGCGCGTCGCGCTGGCTCGTGCGCTCGTCAACTACCCGAGCGCCCTCCTGCTCGACGAGCCTCTCGGCGCCCTCGATCTGAAGCTGCGTCAGGCCATGCAGCTCGAGTTGAAGCGGATCCAGCGCGAGGTCGGTATCACGTTCATCTACGTGACGCACGACCAGGAAGAAGCCCTGACGATGAGCGACCGGATCGCCGTCATGAACCTCGGGAAGGTGGAGCAGATCGGCACCCCCGTCGAGATCTACGACCGCCCCGAATCGGTCTTCGTCGCAGGCTTCATCGGCCAGGCGAATCTGTGGCCGGCCGTGATCTTGTCCGCTGATTCACGGACTGCCGAGTGCTTGGCATGCGGCACGAAGCTCTCGGTCCCCGTCGGCCCCTCGCACACGTCCAACGGTTCGGAGGGAACCCTCATGGTCCGTCCCGAACGCGTCCACGTCAGCGTCGGCGAGCCCACGGGCGAGCTTCGCGTGTCCGCTACGATCGCGAATCTCGTGTTCCAAGGTCCGGTGTTGAGGGTTTCGATGCGTTCGGACGACGGTTCCGAGCTCGTGTCCCACGTCGGCCCCGAGACCGACCTGCCGATGTTGCGGCCTGGCGACCAAGTCTGGGCGACCTGGGATGCCGAGGCGGCGAGCCTCCTTCCACCGAGCCCACGGGATGCCGTCGACGAGGAGCCGGATGTGATCGAAGCCGGGGGGGAACCGTCCTCGGGTCAAGCGACCCAGGGTGCACACTCGAAGGAGGCAACATGACCAGACTCGAACGTCGGACAAAACACATCGACCCCCGCAGGACCCCCCGCTACATTGCGAAAAGCGTGACACGCAGAGGCTTCCTCGGCGCGAGCCTGGCCGTGGGCGGGTTGGCAGCAGTCTCCCCCCTCGTCGCCGCGTGCGGTGGCGACTCGGACGAGGAGTCCTCCGGTGGCGATACGGGCAGCGCGGGCGGCGAGGACATCCTTCGCATCTCGAACTGGCCCCTCTACATCGACGACAAGACGGTCGGGGAGTTCGAGGAAGCGAGTGGTCTGACGGTCGAGTACACCGAGGACATCAACGACAACGAGGAGTACTTCGCCAAGATCAAGGAACCCCTTACCCGGGATCAGGACATAGGCGCGGACATGTTCATTGTCACAGACTTCCTGGTCTCCCGCCTCATCAACTTGGGCTGGCTCGAAAAGCTCGACGACTCCAAGATCCCCAACAAGGCCAACCTCGTTCAACCGCTGTTCGACGTCGGCTATGACCCGGAACGCGTCTACAGCCTCCCATGGTTCTCGGGATTCACGGCGATCGCGTACAACATCGAACTGACAGGTGAAGAGATCACGAGCACCTCGGCCCTTTTCGACCCGAAGTACAAGGGAAAGGTCACGATGCTCTCAGACCTCCGGGATGGCCTCGGCCAGATCATCCTGCTCGACGGCGCCACCACCGAGGAGGTGACCGAAGAGGACGTGCAGCGAGCAGCCGATCGGGTTCAGGCCGCCAAGGACGCAGGCCAGATCCGCCGCTTCACGGGTAACGACTATGCCGATGACCTCGCCCAGGGCAACGTGGCGATCGCCCAGGCGTATTCGGGAGACGTCGCACAACTCCAACTCGACAATCCCAACCTGCGCTTCGTGGTTCCACAGGAAGGTGGGATCATCTTCTCCGACAACATGGTCATACCCACGACAACGAAGAACGCAGACGGCGCCTTCGAGTGGATGGACTACGTGTACGACCCTGCCCACAACGCACAGATCACTGCCGAGGTCCAGTTCATCTCCCCGGTCCGCGAGGTCGCCGCGGAGCTCGAGAAGCTCGACCCCGAGCTCGCCGCCAACCCGCTGGTCGTCCCGACCGAGGAGATGCTCGCCCTCGGTCACGAGTGGAGACCCCTCACCGACGAGGAAGAGGTCACGTACTCGGAGATCTACGCAAACGTGACGGCGAGCTGACTCCGGACGCAGCCTTCGAGAGGATTCCCAGTTGGCAGGTGTCGCAGCAGAGGGGACACGCAGGAATCGCTGGGTGCCATACCTGCTGTCCATCCCTGCGCTCGTCTACCTCGCCGTCTTCTTCGCGGTGCCCCTGTGGTCGCTCCTTCGGACCTCGCTCTCGACGAGCTCGGGGTCGGTGTTCGTCCCCGAGCTCGACTTCACGTGGAACTGGTCGAACTACTCGGATGCCTTCAGCACCTACGGCACGCAGTTCGTGCGGTCGTTCGTATACGCAGGCCTCGCGACCATCTGGGCACTGCTGCTCGGCTACCCGCTCGCGTACGTGATCGCGTTCAAGGCGGGCAGGTACAAGAACGTGCTCCTCG
>QWHP01000393.1 GCA_021404985.1 Actinobacteria bacterium ATB1 | reverse complement strand
CGGCGAAGAAGACCATGCCGAAGAGAGCGGCCGCCAAGAAGACCCCGGCGAAGTCGGCGAACAAGGCAGCGTCGAAGCAGGGCGCGGCCAAGTCCACCACCGCGAGGTCGGGTTCGTCCAAAGCGACTCCCGCCAAAGGCCGGACGACGGGACGGGCGACCAAACGGTGAACGACCGAGAGCGCGAGCTCCAGGCCGTCCTTGCCAGAGAAAACCAAGTTCCCTTCGACAGCTTCGCCCTGTTCGTCTCCATATTCGTCTGCGCGGTACTCGCCATCGCCGGTATCCCGGCGTTCGGCCGCGCCCCGGGCCAGTCGAGTGTCGTCCTGCTTGTCGTGGTCGCTGTCATCTGTCTCCTTTCTTGCACCCAATGGCTCGCACTCATGATCCGCTTCGGCTACCAGGCCCCGATTCCCGCAGCACTCCTCGGCGCCTCCGGAGTCCTCGTCGCGGCCTCCGTCGGTGGCCTCCGTGCCGCCCTCATCGCGTTCTGCCTCGGACTCGTTCTGGCCTACGCGTGGCGAGTCTTCAGCGCCACGGGGACCCGCTTCGCCGACGTGGCGCTCTCGGTCCTTGCGCTCACGCTCTTCGGATTCCTTCCTGCACACATCCTTCTCATCCGGAGGTTGCCGTTCGGAGTGGACGCCTTCTACCTCTGGCTCGTTCCTGTGTTCGCCTTCGCGACGGCTCAGGCGCTCCTCTCCCGTCCGGCGCGCGATGGAACTCGCAACGCCGACCTCGCCACCGTTCTCTCGGCGCTCCTGACCTGGCTCGTCGGCACAGTGCTCGGTGTCGTACTCGGCGATCCGTTCGGGTTCGGGTCCGCTGCCCTGGTCGCGGGGACGGTCGCAGTCGGCTGTGCCGCGGGTGAGGTGGTCCTCGAGCTCGTGGCTCCCTCTCCGGTGGACGACGAAGGCAGACGGCTGCGCCGTCGACCTCTCCTTTTCGACGGTCTCGCCCCCGTCCTCGTATCAGCGCCTTTCGCCTACTACACGATCCGCCACGTGCTCTCGGGATGACATCTGCGAAGGCAGAGCGATGGTCGGGGCGGCGCCGCGGGCTCTTCGCCCTCGCGATCGCCGCCGCTGGCCTCGTCCTCCTGGTTGCCGCAGATCGGCTCGTGCTGCATCTCGCAGAACGGCGCGCCGAGACAGGCATCGAGTCGAACTGGAAGGCAACTGTGGTCGACGTTCATCTGGAGGCCACAAGCGGCATCGTCGCCGTCCTCTCGAAGCGATGGCGATCTGTCCGCATCGATGCCACAGACCCCGTGGGAGAGAACAGTCCCGTGCAGAGCGTCCGCCTGGACCTCGAGGATGTGCGGTTCGACGGGATCGGCGGCGACAGGACCGTCACGGGTCGCTCGGGGCAGGCGAGCCTCACTCTCTCCATAGACCGGATGCGCCGGTCACTCGGGCCCGCTGGCCGATTCTTGGACGTGGAATCGGCATCTTCGGGAGCTATCGCGGTTCTGGAGATCCCGGTTGTCGGACGTCTCCGCGCGGAGCTCGACGTCGAGGATGGCAGGCTCGTGCTCGACATCGAGGATCTCGATGTTCTCGGCCGGGATGTCGAGGTCCCGGACGCTCTCCAGTCCACCTCCTGGCCTCTGCCGGTCCCGTCGACGACACAGCTCGAGACAGTCGTCGTGGACGGCTACTCGGTCGAGATGGAGCTCACGTTCGGCGAATTCGAGATCGACCCTGCCGGGAACTTCGTCGACCTGTGAACCAGGCAGGGCTGCCCGGGCATCGGGCGTCAGGGATGGCTAATGTGGGCAGCACCTACCCACGAGACGCACAAGGAGGACGCGTTGAGCGTCTACACCCTGCCGGATCTGCCATACGACTACGGAGCTCTCGAACCCCACCTCTCGGGCGAGATCGTCGAGCTGCATCACGACAAGCATCATGCCGCATACGTGAAGGGCGCAAACGACACCCTCGAGCAACTAGCGGAACATCGCGAGAAGAGTGGCGGCCCGGCGCTGCTGAACGCCCTCGAGAAGAACCTCGCGTTCCACGTGTCGGGGCACGCCCTGCACTCGCTCTTCTGGCAGAACATGAGCCCCGGCGGCGGCGGTGAGCCCGCCGGTGACCTTGGTGCAGCGATCGACGCCGACCTGGGCGGCTACCAGGCGATGCGCGCGCAGATGACGGCTGCCGCGATGGGTGTGCAGGGGTCGGGTTGGGCGTCGCTCGCCTACGAACCGCTCGGCGACAAGCTCGTCGTCACCCAGATCTACGACCACCAGTCCAACAGCCCGACGGCCTCCCAGCCGTTGCTGGTCCTCGACATGTGGGAGCACGCCTTCTATCTCCAGTACAAGAACGTCAAGGGCGACTGGGTCGAGGCCTTCTGGAACATCGTCAACTGGGACGACGTCGCCGCCCGGCTCACTTCCGCCCGCTGACGAGGGCGGTCCCGGAGGGGTTTCACGCCGCCTATCCTTCCAGGGGGTCTCAGGGGCCAGGGGGTCTCAGGGGCTGCATCCGGCTCAGGGTGCCGCAGTCCCCGTGTTCAGGAGGACCGCATGGGCGGAGACGTGCCGGCAATCGAAGAGATACTCGCCGAGGGCTACATGTCGGGTCTCGAGACCCGCTCGCTTCCCGAGTTGCGCGCCATGCGCGACGCGTGCGACGAGATAGAGACAGAGCTCTCGTACAGCCGTCGGCTTCTGCAGGGACGCATCGACATCCTTCGCGACGAAGGCATCCGGCGGCGTGAGGGGAAGGTCTCCTCTCCGGCCGACATCGTGTCGCGCCTGCCGACGATCCTGAGTGACGGCCCGCAGGGCCCACGGGGCAATCGCCTCGTGAGGATGCTGGCACCGGCGCAGATGGAAGCTGTCGAAGCTGAGGTCGAGGACCTACTCGGCATGCCCCTCGGCGACGTCGCAACGGCCGACTCGGCGACCCTCGATGCCTCCCTCGACCGCCTCGAGGCGGCGGAACGAGAGATCTCGGGTCAGCGGCGCGTGTTGCATCAGAGGTTGGACGCGATCCAGGCCGAGATGGCCCGCCGATACAGGGACGGCGAAGCCGACGTCGACGCTCTTCTCGCCGACACGAACGAGACCTGACAGGCGTCGGCCGCGGGCCGACGGATACCCTTTGGGCGATGTCAGATTCCGACGACCGAA
>QWHP01000392.1 GCA_021404985.1 Actinobacteria bacterium ATB1 | reverse complement strand
CCGGGCTCGGTCCATGAGACGCGCCTTCTCCTCCTCGGTGAGGACGTCCGTCCGGAAACTGACGTCCGCTACACCCGGGTGCATCAGCAGGCGCTGTCGGACATCACTCTCGATCTGAGACCGGAGCGGACAGCTCGCGATCGTGAGGGCGATTGTCACGTCGACGACACGGTCTTCGCCCATTGCGACATCGCGGACCATCCCGAGGTCGACGATGTTATCGTGCAGCTCGGGATCCATGACGCCGCGCAGCGTCATCATCAGGTCATCGGGTCGCGGGGCTTCGCTCATCCGGTGGGTCACTCGTTTCGGCGGGTACGTCGTCCGATAAAGTACAATACGTCACTGAAAAACTCCCTACCCGGTCTTCGGCGGGGAAGGGTCTGCGGTTGCGGAGGGACTCACACGGTGCAGTCGACAGTCAAGCCGATCCTCAAGGCTCTCGGAGACGAGACGAGATACGGGATCTACGCCTGGCTGCGCGATCAGCCGTCCCCGGTCACGATCGTCGAGGTGGCTGCACAGTTCGGTCTGCATCCGAACACGGTGCGTCCTCACCTCGAGAGGCTTCGGGAGGTCGGTCTGGTCGAGCTCGACTCGACGCCTCAGGGATCGGTCGGCCGGCCGCAACACCGGTACGTCGCCGTCCCGGCCGAGATCGAGTTGCACCGTCGGGACCGTCCGGAGGACGGCTATGCCCTCTTGGCGAGGATGCTGGCAGACATCTGTGTGGACCTGCCGGGTTACCACGCCGAGGCCGTGACTGTCGGCCGCGCTGTCGGGGTCGAGGTTGCGGCAAGCACGTCTGCGGTGCAGGTCGTCGATGCCCTCGATCTCGAGATGGACAGGTTGGGCTTCGGCCCCTCGACCGAGGACGGATGCGTGGTGTTCACGACCTGCCCCTTCCGAGCCCTCGCCGAGGACCATCCTGGGATCGTGTGTGCACTCCACGAAGGGCTCGTCACCGGGGTGGTCGAGGCCTTCGGCGGCATCGTCGAGGAGTTCCACGATCTCGAGTCGCCGGGTCCGTGTCTGGCCATGTTCCGGGACGGCGCAGCGTTGCAGAGCGCGGAACTGAGACAGAGGGTTTGACTCCTCCGTCGAGGATCGGATCGAGACGGGGTACGGAGCCAGGATGCACAAGAGTCGGTAACGAGTCGGAAAGAGCACAGGAGCGAGCCATCGTGACAGAGACGACCAGCAGCAAGGTGAAGATGAGCCTTCGCACGAAGAAGCCGAAGGGCATGGAGATGACCGACAGCGCTGCTGTGAAGGTCAAAGAGCTCATCGCTGAAGAGGGCGATGACCGAATGGCTCTGCGCGTGGCCGTGCGTCCCGGAGGATGTTCGGGCCTGAGCTACGAGATGTTCTTCGACGCGGAGACCTCCGGCTCCGACATCGTCACCGAGCAGGGAGGGGTCCGGCTCGTCGTCGACGAGGACTCGCTGCCGTGGCTGAGCGGGGCGGTGCTCGACTACAAGGACGGCCTGATGGACAGCGGCTTCACGATCGAGAACCCCAACGTCTCCCGATCCTGCGGCTGCGGGAACAGCTTCAGCTGAGCGGCGCCTCGGTAGCGTTCCAGCTCGACGGCAGGCCGGTCGAGGCCCCAGCGGACGGCTCGCTCCTCGCCGCACTGCGGGACGGCCTCGGGAGGACCTGCGTCAAGGACGGCTGCGCCCCACAAGGCCAGTGCGGAGCATGTTCGGTTCTGATCGACGGTGCCCCCCGGCTTGCCTGTGTGACCCCTGTGACCCGTGTGCAAGGCAAGGAAGTCACGACGGTAGAGGGGCTGCGGGAGCCCCTGCGGACCTGTCTCGCCGCCGCAATCTGCCGCGAGGACGCGTTCGTCTGCGGGTTCTGCATCCCGGGCGTGGTGGTCCGGCTGCACAGCCTGCTGGAAGGAACCCCCCGTCCATCCCGGGACGAGATTGCAAAGGCGATCGCGTCCAACTTGTGTCGCTGCACGGGATGGCAGACGATCGTGGACGCGGTCGCGTCCTGCGGAGTCGGAGCGGAGGACGAAGCGTCGAAGGCGCGCGAGGAGGACCTCGACGTCGTGCTCGGCCGGCACCGCTACGTCGCCGATGCACACGACGTGGAGCTGTGGGCGGCTCCGCTGTGTGCCGGAGTCCCGGCCGGGGCCTTGCGAGGGATCTCGGGGGAGGGGTTGCTCACCGCGACCGCGATCGGATCCTGGTTGCCCGAAGACTCTGTCGTCCGCGAGGGAGGGCAGATCCGGGATCCCGGCGACATCATCATCAACATCCCCGGCACGTCCGCCACACCCCAACAGGTCGCGGTTGCAGTGCAGGATGGCGTGCTCAAAGCCCTGCGTGCGAAAGGCGGCATGTAATGTATCGCCTAATCCGCTTCGGCATGATCGACCTCGAACATTACAACCAGGTGGACGCCGTCGGTTCCGGCGCCGCGCCTTTTGCCTATCAATCCCTGCCCGAAGGCGGCGCGCTCGACCTGTTCGGTAACAGGCAAACCCACCCCGGCGCGGTTGAGCGGACAAAGTCCCTGCGCCTGCGCGGCGATACCGAAGCCACGCTCGAAACGCTGTACTTCGAACTATTGGCGGCGCGCGGCAAGCGCGACCGCTTATATAGGCGCACCGCAATCGGCGACATCCACTGGCAATATGCGCGCCTGGCAGAAGTCGCCGCGCACCGCAGTTATGAGCAGACAAAATACCGATTCATTCAGGACCTCGAACTGCGCTTCGCAACGCAGGAAGCGTTTTGGCGAGGCAATTTTGGCGGCGCGTGGAACCTGGACAGCGGCGAATATCTCGATGCCGGGCTGGCTTTCGACAGCGCGGAGACCTACAACCTCGACGGCTCCGAGTCGAAGAACATGATGATGGGCCGCGGTGGCCAGACCGAGCAGGTCTCCAAGGCCAAGTTCGACGGCAACAAGCTCGTCATCACGACGACGACGGCCAATGGCGAGAACACGCAGTCGTGGTACATGGAAGGTGACCACCTCGTGAACGAGCGCACGGGCGGCCAGGGCAACGTCGTCAAGACCTACTACAAGAAGGCGATGTAGTTCGCCTCAGCGCGAGACGTCGAGCGCCGGTGCCCACAGGGCGTCGGCGCTTTTTTCTTGCCCGGCGGGCCTGAAGGCCACGCCCTAC
>QWHP01000391.1 GCA_021404985.1 Actinobacteria bacterium ATB1 | reverse complement strand
GCCTTGGTCCTCGACGTGATGATGCCCGAGGTCGACGGTCTCTCCCTCTGTCGCCGGCTGCGCAGGGAGGGCTTCGACATGCCCGTCCTCGTGCTGACAGCCCGCCATCTCGTCGGGGACAGGGTTGCCGGGCTCGACGCTGGCGCAGACGACTATCTCGTGAAGCCGTTTGCTCTGGAGGAGCTCCTCGCCCGGATGCGGGCCCTCCTCCGCCGTCTCGGGCCTGGGGAGGTCGAGGGGGTCGTCACAGTCGGCGACCTCTTCCTCGATCCCGTGAGCCGCGAGGTCAGGCGCGGTGACCGCCAGATCGAGCTGACGCGTACGGAGTTCGCCCTGCTCGAGCTCCTCATGCGCCACCGTGGACAGGTTCTCGCGCGGGACGTCATCTTCGAGCGTGTTTGGGGATGCGACCTCTCCGGAACTTCCAACTCCCTCGACGTGTACATCGGCTACCTGCGGCGCAAGACTGAGGAGGACGGCGAACAGCGACTGATTCAGACAGTTCGCGGCGTGGGCTACGTCATGAAGGAGGGCCCGACTTGAGCTTGAGGGCCCGCATCACCCTCCTCGTGGCCCTGTCCGTCGCATCCGCCGTGGCCGTCGTCTCCCTCGTGGCCTGGCTGGCCGCGAGGAACCAGCTCGTCGGACAGATCGACGAGGGGCTTGCAGCACGGCTGAGCGATCAGCCCCGAGGCGACGGCGCCCGCGAGCGAGAGCCCGGTCACGGGCCTCCGGTGGGCCCATTCCTCCAGGAGGACGAGATCGTCCAGGTGGTCGACTCGGAGGGAACTGTGCTGCGGGCGAACTCGGGCACTCTCCTGCCGGTGAGAGCCCTGACATCCGGGTCGCAGAGCTACACGACAGTCGAGGTCGACGAAGAGCCTTACAGGATGCTCAGCCAATCGATCGCGGGCGGTCTGACGGTCCAGATCGCAACACCCCTCGGCGAGACAGAGGCATTCCTGCGCGGGCTCGGACTCGCTCTCGTGTCCGTGGCTCTGGTCGGAATCGGCCTGGCCTGCGGCATCGGCTTCCTCGTGACGTGGCGAGCCATCACACCCGTGGGCGACCTGACCGCGGCAGCCGAACAGGTCGCCGAGACCCAGGATCTCTCCTCGGAACTCGAAGTTCACCGCCGGGACGAGATCGGGCGCCTGGCCCACGCGTTCAATTCGATGCTTCGGGCCCTCGACGAATCCCGCCTTCGGCAGCGCCGTCTCGTCGAGGACGCGAGCCACGAACTGCGCACGCCTCTCACGGCCCTCCGGACGAACATCGACGTACTGGTACGACGCGATGGCTCGCTCTCCGGTCGGGACCTGTCCGAGTTGCTCGCGGATGTGAACAACGAGCTCGAGGAGCTCACGGTCCTCGTCACGGATCTCGTCCAACTCGCTCTCGATCCCGCGACTGCCGAGCAGCAGAAGGAGGACGTGCGACTCGATCTCGTGGCGGAGCGAGCCGCCGACCGGGCTCGCAGACGAACGGGCCGCGAGATCGTCGTCGATTCCGAGCCGACGACTGTCCACGGCGCCGCCGCTTCCCTGGAGCGGGCCGTCGCGAACCTCATCGACAACGCGTGCAAGTTCAGTTCCGACGGCACGGTCGTCCGGGTGGGCGTGCGCGCAGGCACAGTCACCGTGGACGACGAAGGGGATGGCATTCCCGAAGAGGATCTCCCTCACGTCTTCGAACGATTTCACCGGGCAAAGGCGGCCCGTGCCGTCCCGGGATCCGGGCTCGGCCTGTCGATCGTCGAACAGGTGGCTGCCTCGCACGGCGGATCGGTTTTCGCCCTGAACCGCCCGTCCGCAGGCGCAAGCCTGGGATTCCGTCTGCCCGAGGTCGATCCCGAGGTATCTGGTTCCGAGCCCTCCGGGAGGCCTGTAGCCTCCGGCTGACATGGATCAGCGCGGGCTCCTGCCCACGAACGCAGACTCCGAGGCATACGACGTTCCCCGTGAGGTCACATCGAGTTCCGAGCGCGCACGCGGACTGTTTGAACGCTACCTCCGGTCGGGAACCCGGGGAGCCGAGCCCGAGGTCGCGACGCGCGTTCGGCTCATGAACTGGCTTGCCCTGACAGGCTTGCTGATTCCGGTGGCGCTCATCGCCTTGGACTCCTTGCTCGGCCTCGGCGACTTCGTCTGGTCGTACGTCGCCGCTGGAGCCCTCATCGTGGGGGGGCGCCTGCTCCTCCATTTCGTACCCACTCCTGTTCTCTGCGGCAACGTCATGGTTGCCGGGGTCTGGGCGGCCGGGGCACTTCCTGCGTTGCTCACGGGGCACGCGTGGCCCAGCCAGATGCTTGCACTCATCCTGGCCCCGTTCTTCGCGTCCCGACTCCTGACACGCGGGTATCTCGCAGCGTGGTCGTTCGTGACCGGCATCTCGGTCGTGGCGTTCTTCGTCTTCGGTGTGGCCGACTTCTCGGTTCCGTCCGCCCTGCTACCCCACGAGGCAGCAGCGTTCTTGGGCGCCATGCTCATCCTCACCCTCTTCGGGGCCACCGCCACTCTCGATATCGAGACCCGGCTTCGCAGGAGCAGCGAGCAGGACCGCTTCACCAGATCGGTCCTCGACGCAGCGCCCGTCGTATTCATGCTCCACGACTCGGCAGGACGCCTCGTCCTTGTCAACCAGCTGTTCACGAAGATGGTGGGAGTCGACTCCGTCGACGAGGCGATCGCAGAGCAGGACAGGCTTCTCGCCGAGGTGCCCCAATTCGTCCGGGAGGAGCTGCGTGAGAACCTAGAGGTGCTCGACACAGGCGTGCGCGTCACCAAGGAGCTCACGACCGAAGACGAAACCGGCCGGTTTCGCACATACCAGCTCACGAAGAGCCGCATCACGGGTCCCGACGGCGATCCCTACGTGCTCACGGTCTCGACCGACATCACCGATCGCAAGCAGATGGAAGAGGAACGCGAACAGGCGGACAAACGCTTTCGCATGGCATTCGACGAGTCCCAGGTGGGAATGGCGTTCCTCGACAAGGCAGGCCGAGTCCTCCAAGCGAATCAGGTGATGGCCGACACCCTCGGTTGCCGGCCCGAGGACCTCGAAGGGGTCCCCCTCCGCAGCTTCACGCACAAGAACGACCGCGAGATGGTGGAGCGGGACACCCTCCTGATCCTCAAAGGCGAAGCC
>QWHP01000390.1 GCA_021404985.1 Actinobacteria bacterium ATB1 | reverse complement strand
CGGATGCGGGGCCGGTGGGGGTGCCATTCCTGGAGGTCCGAATCCCGGAGGAGCACCCGTAGGACCGAGGACGGGGCTTGCTGTTCCTGGAGGGCCGTTCCCGGCGAAGGCGAGTCCGGGGGGAGGCACTCCCCCGGACGCCGGAGCGGATGTCTCGGGGTTGACACCCCGAGCATGAGGTTGAGCTGGAGCCTGAGGTTGAGGGTTGAAGCCGAGATTCGGACGCGCAAGGGGCGGAGGCGCCGGAATCGTGCCGGGTGGGGTCGCAGTCGGAGGAGGCGGCCACGCCTGGGTTACCGGTGCAGCCCGAATCGGTGCAGCCTGAGAGGATGGCGGGGGACCGGCCGGAGATGTCCCTCCGACCTGGGTAGGAACGGGTGGGGTGGTCTGTGCGGAATCCGGACTCTGCGCCACGGCGGTGGGGGGCACCTGAGTCTGGCAGCGCGCGCAGGTCGAGGCGTCGCCGATGACTGCCATTCCACACGTCGGACAAGAACGCACTTCCGCTCCCAACGGTCGGAGCCTCTCCTGTCTATCGGCGCATCGGGAGCGTTTCTTAGGACGCAGCCACCGTGTTCGGCGCCGGCGATCTGCCTGCCGGTTGCTCGCTACCTCCGGGCTCGCTATCTCCGGAAGGAAGGGCATCGAGGACGGCCCCGGCCGGCATGTCGCGATCGGTGCGGTCTCCGGGCCCTGCTGTCACCGGGACTCCCATGGAGAACGCGACGAGGGTGACAAGTGAACGAATCCGGTCGCGCAACTCACGTGGGAGGGGGAAGTACTCGTCCTCGCTGGTCACGCTCAGGCTCTCGACCTCCCGCGGAGCGAGGCGTTCGACGACCGCTCGGACCACGCCCTCGGGGGCCGATGCCCCTGCGGTGAGGCCGACGACCTCGACAGACACGAGCACATCGTCGGCGATGTCGTCCGGCCCGTCGATGCGCAGGGCTGCTCTCGCGCCTGCCCCGACGGCTGTCCTGACGAGCGCCTGGGTGTTGGACGAGTTCTCGCTGCCGATGACCAGGAGGAGGTCCACAAGGGGAGCGAGCCGTTTCACCGCAGCCTGCCTGTTGGTCGTAGCGAAGCAGAGGTCGGAACGGTCGGGCATCCACAGGTCCGGGTGGAGCTCGCGTGCGCGCTCGAGAACCCCCGCCCATTCGCCGTGAGCGAGCGTCGTCTGCGCCAGCAATCCCACGTCCTCGCCCACATCGATGTCGAGCCGTTCGAGGTCGTCCAAGGTCTCGACCAGATGCATCGACGCAGGGGCCTCGGCGAGCGTACCGATCGCCTCGTCGTGGCCACGATGGCCCACGTAGATGATCTGCAGGCCCTTGCCGGCACGAACCCTCGCCTCGTGGTGGACCTTGGTCACCAAGGGGCAGACGGCATCGACCACGATTCGGTCCCCGGCGCGTGCGCGCTCCACCACGTTCGGCGCGGACCCGTGCGCCGAGAGCATCAGTGGGGCACCGTGAGGGACGTCGTCCGGGTCGTCGACGAACACGACACCTGCGCGTCGGAACCACTCGACGACGTCCTTGTTGTGGACGATCTCGTGATAGCAATAGACGGGCGCACCGTGGATGCGCAGCATCCAGCCGAGCGCCTTGATTGCCATCTCGACACCGGCGCAGAAGCCACGAGGCTCTGCGAGGACGACTTTCCGCACGGTCACGACTTCAGGGTATCCGCTACGGACAGGAGATGGCTGCGTGACTCCCCTGCGTACACTCGGACGGTCATGCGCATACGAATTGCCGACGTGCGCCCCTCCACGCCTGCTTCGGAAGTCGGGCTCGTACCCGGTGACGAGGTCGCCTCCATCGGCGGCATCGTCCCGCGGGACGTGTTGGACTACGCGCGCCTCGCGGGTGAACCGGGCGTGACAGCTCGACTGGCGGACGGAAGGCAGGTCCCTGCGTCGGCTCTCGTCGGGGCGCGCATCGACGACGCGGCCTTCGACGGCGTGCAGACCTGCGACAACCACTGTGAGTTCTGCTTCATCTACCAGCTTCCCGGCGGACTCCGGCGGACCCTGTACCTCAAGGACGACGACTACCGCCTCTCCGCCCTATACGGGAACTTCACCACGCTCACGCGTTTCACGGAGCTTGACCTCGAACGTGTCGTCGACGAGCGAATCTCCCCGCTGCATGTCAGCATCCACGCCACCGACCCCGACGTGCGCTCGAGAATGCTGCGGAACCGCAAGGGGGCGGTGGGCCTCAGGTGGCTTCGAGCACTGCTCGACGCCGAGATCGAGGTGCACGGCCAGATCGTCCTGTGCCCGGGGACCAACGACGGGGAGGTTCTTTCGGACACGCTTGCCGAGCTCCTCGCAGGCTGGCCGGAGATCGCATCGGTCGGCGTGGTGCCTCTCGGCGTGAGCCGCTTCAACTCGGAGCCGGGGCTGAGCGCGCCGACGCAACAGGACGCCGTGGATGCCCTGGGGGTGATCCATTCCTGGCAGGAGACTTGCATCGACGAGATCGGGAGAAGGCTGGTCTTCGCATCTGACGAGCTCTACCTGCTGGCGGACGAACCCTTCCCCAAGGTGGACGCATACGAAGGCTTTCCCCAACACGAGAACGGCATCGGGATGGCCAGGGCGCTCGAGGCGGACCTGGCGGAGCTGGCGCGAGAAGCTCAGACGCCCCCGACAACCCCCCCGGCACCGGGTGCCCCGGCCTGGGGCTACAGACCGGTACGCCTTCCCGAGGCGCCGGCGCACCAAGAGGCGACTCCCGGCGAAAGGGTCGCGATCCTGAGCGGCGAGTATGGTGCTCGTGTCCTGGGTCCCCTCCTCGAACGGGTGGAGTGTGCGGTCGATGTGAGCGTCGTCCCGGTCCGAAACGAGTTCTTCGGCGGGAACACGGCTGTCACGGGCCTCCTCACAGGGGCAGATATCGCCGCCGTAGCTTCACGTCTGGACATCGGGACCGCCGCGGTCGTGCACGAAGACCTGATCTAAACCGTTCCCGTTCACGTCGATGTCCAGTCGCCAGTACGGGTGATGATGATGATCGGTGTTGCAGGAGAGGCCGCGGCTGTGAAGGATGGGACGCATCTCGCCATCTTCGGAGAAATGCCAGGCCTGGTAGAGGTGGTATTCACCGATCCGGGCATAGGTGCCTATCTCCAGCCACTGGAC
>QWHP01000389.1 GCA_021404985.1 Actinobacteria bacterium ATB1 | reverse complement strand
GCCGGCCGGCTTGGGTCGCTTCATTTCGTCGTCGGGGTCTTGGCGCGTGGATTCGTTCGTGGGGTTCGGATCGGCGCGCCATGCCGGTCGGGGGTGGGGCTTGGCGCGTGGATTCGTTCGTGGGGTTCGGATCGGCGCGCCATGCCGGGACACCCATGCGGGGACACGACCCACCCACGCGGGGCGGTGGCGGTCGCGAGGTGCCATGTCCGACGTCGACCGATCAGGGTTCGAGGACGACTTTGATCGCGCCCGACTTCCTGTCGGCTGCGACCCTGAACGCTTCCGCGACATCGTCGGGCGGGAAGCGATGGGTGATCAGGGCACCCGCGATCTCCTGGTCGTTCCCCAGAATCGAGGCCGCGGCGTCGAAGTCCCGGACGGGCTCGTGATGGCCTTAGGACATCGACGACAGCACACGCAGTTCCTTTGACACGGCCACCGTCCCGGGGATGCTCATCGTCCCCCCAGTGGACGCCGAGCACGAGCACCGTTCCGCCGGGCCGG
Organism: Actinobacteria bacterium ATB1; assembly: GCA_021404985.1. GTDB lineage: Bacteria > Actinomycetota > Acidimicrobiia > UBA2766 > UBA2766 > QWHP01. The sequence goes on along the minus strand of QWHP01000389.1, from coordinate 3,959 downwards.
ACCACGTCGCACGCCCCGGACAGAGCGCTTTCTGTCCCTGCCGCCTCGATCACGACGTCGTACCCCCGAGACAGACCGATGTGGGCGCCCAACCGCTCACCGGCCAGAGCCTGGTGGGGTACCGGGTGGCGAGATCGACCTTAGCTCCCACGGACATGCCGGTCGGCACGCAGCAGAGTCCGATCGTCCCGGCACCGACTACACCGACTCGCATTCCGGTCTCGATCTGCGCGAGGCGGTAGCCGTGCACCGCAACCGCCAACGGCTCCACGAGTCCGGCGTCGCCGACATCCACATTTGCTGGGAGTGGTACCAAGCTGTCCTCGGGGACTACGACACGCTCTGCCATTCCACCGTCGGCGCCGACACCCAGGATCGAACGTTCACCCGTGCAGAGCTGGACGTCACCCCGGAGGCACTCCGGGCAGTTGCCGCACGTAACGGCCGGATCGACAGCAAAGGCCCTGCCGTCGGGGGCAAGTCCGGCGAACTCGTGGCCCAACGTGACCGGCATGGGGCCGAATTGCGTCATGTGCAGGTCGCTGCCGCAGATACCCGCGGATGCGACCTCGATCGACACGCCCTCCCCGGCAGGCTCGTCGAGGTCTACCGCACGGATCCGGCCTGCCGTGTTCCGAACCGCCTTCAATCCGTGCTCCGATCCCCACCGTCACCCACGGTACCCCGGTTTGAAGCGCCACCATCAAGCGCAGCTGCTGGGAAGTGCGGGAACCCAACGATCTTCGAGGTGTATGACGCATAGATCACGTCGGACGGCCGTTGGCCCCGTCGTTCCGGCTGGACCCGGGTCGTCACAGACTACCGATGGCCGACGCTCGGCCATCGGTCCTGCGGTGCCCCCGGCAGGATTCGAACCTGCGACTCACGGTTTAGGAAACCGCAGCTCTATCCCCTGAGCTACGGGGGCCTTGCGCCACTCCCGGTCTCCCTCAGGTCATGTGGGCAGGATTGCCGACGGTCAGCGTCGTCAAATCCCACCCAGTTGCCGCGATCCCGGCCTGTGGGTGGGATTTGCCGTCGCCCAGCGTCGGTGACGCTGCCCACATTCGAAGGGGTGAGGCGCGAGAGTGGGGTCGGACAGGGATCCTACAAGGCCCGTCAAGCGGGAGCCCGATGTGTCGGACCGGCCCTGACACGAATGGCGCGAGAGCCACGGAAGCGGGCGAGGCGTCAGACACCGGGGCGCGAGCGCCGGTCGACCTGACCGATCTCGACCTGTTCGCAGAGGGCCTCCCGCACGAGATCTTCGAGGAGCTGCGCCGGCAGAAGCCCGTGTTCTTCCACGAGCCCACCGAGCGCACTCCGGGTGGGAGACGACTCGGAACTCGATCGCCCTCGGACTCGAGATGCTGATCGAGGCTCTGGGGAGACAGGGAGGCTCCGAGCGGACCCGACCCTGATGGCGCCGGCGGTGGAGGAGATGCTCCGGCGGGCGAGCACCACCGCGTATAACCGCAGGACGGCGACACGCCGAACCGAGTTCGGGGGACAGGAGATCGTACCGGGCGACAAGGTCGTGCTCTAGTGGGCCTCGGCGAATTACGATGCCGAGGTGTTCCCCGACCCCTACCGCTTCGACGTTTCACGACACCCCAACCCTCACGTGGCATTCGGGCACGGCGTGCATTTCTTCCTGGGTGCGAACCTTGCCCGCCTCGCGATACGGATCGTGTTCGAGGAGGCCCGCGCGCGATTCGGGACGATCGAACTTGACGGGGATCTCGAGTGGGTGCGATCGAACAAACACACCAGGTTGCGGCACATGCCCGTGGTTCTCGCGAGGTAGGTGCCCGAGGATGTGCGACCACTGCGGGTGCAGGAACTTCGCGCCCATCGCCGAGCTGACCGGCGAGCACGACGAGATCCTCCGGCTTGCCTGGCAGGTGGTCGAGGCGACGCATGCGACCGAGGCGGAGCAGGCTCGGATGGATCTCCGGGCCCTCCTTGACCTGCATGTCCGCAAGGAGGAGTTCGGACTGTATCCGCTGCTCGTGGCGTGCGGCCGCATCACCCGCATGCGGTCGGACGACCTCGAGGAGGAGCACGTCGAGATCCGCAGATCGCTCGCCGGGGGTGATTTTATCCGCCGCGACTACTACGCTCTCGCCGCCCACGTGGAGGACGAGGAGACCGACCTGTTCCCCGCCGCACGGTTCGCCTTCGACGAGGAGGAGTGGGCGCTCCTGGAGGCGGCGCACAGGGCCGCCGAAGAGTACGAGGGGGGACGATCGCGCCGCCGTACCTGATGGCCGCCCCACCGTCCCACGGCCCCACCGTCCCACGGCCCCACCGTCCCACGGCCCCACCGCTCTGCAGGGCTCGGCCGTGGCCTCGCGGAACCGGCACCTGCGGGCTAGGTTCGCTGAACGATTCGAGTTGCCACGAGCAGACCGTTGTCCAAGGAGGGGTAATGGATCCGGACCACAAGAAGCAGGCCCTGCGCGGCATCGGGTATGGGCTGTACGTGATCAGCACGGCGGACGGCGACGACGTGAACGCATTCGCCGGGAACTGGGTGACGCAGACGTCGTTCGATCGGCAACAAGTTCGAGGACGTCGGGTTCACGGTGGGCCTGACGGGAGCCCCGATCCTCGACGACGCGCTGCGCTGGTTCGAGTGTCGCGTGGTCGACAACGTCGAGCGCGGCGACCACTGGACCTACATCGGTGAGGTTGTCGGTGCCGGAGTGAACCGGGAGGGTGTTCCGCTCACACTGGCAGAGACCGGCTGGACCTACGGCGGCTGAGATCAGGTCTCGTCCTCGCCGGCAGCCCGAACCTTCTCCTGCGGTTGGGGGACCTCGAGGTCGCCCGGTAGCTCTTGTCCACGGCTGTGTGGCGGCAGGAACCGTCCCGCGATGGCGGCCGAGAGGAGCGCGATGACAGCGGCGACCGCGAAGCTCACCCGCATGCCCACGACGTAGGCCTCCTTGGCGGTCCGGACGATGTTCTCGGCGATCGTCCTCGGTTCGAGTTGTTCCCCGAGGGGCCCTTGGGCAAACTCGGCAAGCCGTTCGGGCAGGGACTTGGCGACTTCGATCGCCACACCGATCCCCTCGCCGACCGCGCTCTTGAGGCCCTCAGGCGCAACTGCCGGAACGGCGTCCGAGATGCGCGCCCGATATCCGGAGTTCAGGATCGAACCGAGCACGGCGATCCCGACGGCACCGCCGACCTCACGTGACGTGTCGTTGACTGCCGATCCGACACCGGCCTTCGCCAACGGCAGCGAGTTCATGATCGAGCCCGTCGATGGTGCCATCGCCGAGCCCATCCCGAGCCCGAGGACGAACAGGGTCACGCCGATCCGGACGTATGCCGAGTCGACCTGTAGCAGCGTCAACGAGACGAATCCCAGAGTCACCAAGACAAGTCCGGCTGCCACGACCTTGTTCGCGCCGAAGCGCCGGGCGAACCGGTCGCTGTTTGGCGAGGAGACGATCAGGCCGAACGCCAGTGGCAGGGTCCTCACCCCCGCTGCGAGGGGAGAGTATCCCTGTACGAACTGCAGGTACTGGGTGAGGAGGAAGAACATCCCGAACATCGCGAAAAAGGCCATCGAGATCGACGAGACGCCCACCGACATGCTCGGCTTCTTGAACAGGCGGACGTCGAGCATCGGGTGATCCGCCCGCAACTCCCACCAGACGAAGGCCGTGGCTCCGACAACGAAGGCTGCAAAGCCGGCGAGGATCAGGGGATCTGCCCAACCCTCCTGCGGCCCCTCGATGATCGCGAACAGGAGCGAGCCCAGGGTAACGATCGAGAGAACCGCCCCGACAGGGTCGAGGGACTGGTGTGTCGGGTCCTTCGAGTTGGGCACGAGGAAGAATGCGAGGACGAGGGCCGCCACGATGACGGGCACGTTCAACAAGAAGATCGAGCCCCACCAGAAGTGCTCGAGCAACCAGCCGCCCACGATCGGCCCGATGGCTCCA
>QWHP01000388.1 GCA_021404985.1 Actinobacteria bacterium ATB1 | reverse complement strand
GGGGATGCACCCGCGGTTCAGGCAGGTGCCGCCGAAGCGGTCGGTTTCGACGACGGCGATGCGCCAGTCGTCCATCGATTCGTCGGGAAGCATGTTGCCGCTCCCGGCACCGACGATGATCAGGTCGTAGTCATACTCGGAAACGGTTTGACTCCTCAGGCCCGCCGGGTCAGCGATGACTCGGCGGTGTGGTGGTGGGGGCGCAGCACGTCGGCCACGCTCAGGTCGTGGCTGGCATGGTCGAGCCACGACCGCCGGCCGCCCGCTTGCCGAGGCATGCGCCGCAGACGGCGTGGGCCGAGTTGATGCCGTCGTGGATGGTGAGGCCCGCGGCGGCGATGTTGCGGCCAACTTGAGATCGCTGGCCGCGGCCCCGATGAACTCCTGGGCCTTGGCGGCGTAGGCACGGACGTGCATCGCCGACACCGACCCGGTGCGACGGGCTTAGCCACTGCGCACCACCCGGAGCTCATCGAGGCTCAGCCCGTGCACGACACGGCCGTCACGGCGGATGTCCGCCCACACCTGGGCGCGGCCAGCGAGCCTCGTGGCCGCCTCGCGCGCGCTCACCTCGAGGACCTCGACCGAGTTGCCGGTGAGTCGGCGTAGTTCGCGTTGCCAGGCTTCCAGCGAGGCCGACCACGCGTCGTCGTCCTCGCCAACCTCTGCGGGTCGGACGACGACAGCGTCGATGTCGCTGTCGGCATCTGCTTCCCGCCGGGCGAACGAACCGAAGACGATCACGCTCACGGGTGGGTGGGGGAGCGCGCCAGCCATTCGACCCATCTCGTCGAGCACGGTGTCGGTCGAGCGGACCAGGGTGAGCAGCGCCTGGGAAGCGACGTGCTCGGGCACGAGCCGGAAAAGGGACGCGGGCGGAACCTCCCGCCGTTCGACCACTCCGAGTGCAACCAGGTCGGGCAGCAAGCGGGATGCCTGGGCCTGGCTGACACCGGCGAGCTGGGGGTTCAACTCGGCCGTGGTCTCGGCCAGGACGGTGAGCACGCGCCCCTGGACGCCTGGCACGATGGCCTCGACGGGCCGGACGAAGTCCACTACATCAGGCTACTCGCTAGCCAACAGAAATGGAACGTTTCTTTCATTTATGCGCGATAGCGCCTGGCGGTTTGTCAACAGGGAAGAGATGCACCAGTGAGAACCAACCGCCAGGGTCTTGGTGTCCGGGTGAGTCGCACGCGAACCCTGCGATCATCCAACGGGTGATTCGGCATGAGGCCTCGCCTCGGCGAATGCCCGTTGCGCCGGTCCGCGGCGTCACGCACTGACTGTGGCGGGCGGGCAGTGTTTCCTACCGGAATACTACTGATAGTAGGGTAATCGTATGAAAGTGAGTGTCAGCCTGCCCGATGATGACGTCGAGTTTCTCGACCAGTACGCCGCCAGCCAGGGCGATACACGATCTGCGGTGGTGCACAAGGCGGTTCGGTTACTGCGCGCCTCACAGCTCGGACCAGCCTACGAAGGCGCATGGGCAGAGTTGGCAGACAGTTCCGAGGGGGACCTCTGGGACTCGACGGTTGGCGACGGGTTGCGCTGATGCGGCGTGGTGAGATTTGGCTTGTCGATCTCAACCCGGCGCGAGGTTCGGAGGCAGACAAGCGCCGGCCCGCCGTCATAGTCAGCAACGACGCAGCCAACGCGACCGCCGAGCGGCTGGGCCGCGGCATTGTCACGGTCGTGCCGGTCACCTCGAACACGTCACGCGTCTACCCGTTTCAAGTGCTCCTTCCGGCTGGTGCCACCGGTCTTGATCACGACTCGAAGGCCCAAGCCGAGCAGGTGCGTTCCGTCGCCGTCGAGCGGCTCGGCTCGCGTGTCGGCGCGTTGTCAGGCGACCTCGCCGCCGCCCTCGATGAGGTCTTGCGAGTCCACCTCGCGCTTTGAAAGCCGGGATCGTCGCACCCTTGGGGAGAGGAACGGCCTCCCTGTCGCTGATGGTTCGCCTGAGTCGGTGAGGGTTCGACGCCACCCGCCGCGACGCCGACTGGCACGTGCGCGAGGCCCGGGCCACCCTTGAGGCGGCCGAAGCCCAAGAAGGCAGCGCCCGCCTCGACGGTCGACGGTCGACGCGACAAGACCGAAGCCGCACAGAGACAATCAACGAGAGTGGCTGTGGCAGGGGCGGATGTACCCGTCCTCACGGACACCTGGCCACCAGCGCACGAAACTCGGCGAGAGCATTGGCGTACCTTTGTACGGACTTCTTCCACGCGTTCGGCTGGCTCGATAGGCCGGTCGGTACCGCCAACGCGAACCCTTTCGGAGGTACGCATGGGCAAGCTCATCTACGCGACCAACAACTCGCTGGACGGCTTCACGGAGGACACATCCGGCTCCTTCGATTGGTCGGAGCCCGACGAGGAAATGCACGTCTTCTACAACGACATGATGCGCGGCATCGGCACGCAACTCCTCGGTCGCCGCATGTACGAGACGATGGCCGTGTGGGAGACCGAGCCGTCCTTCTTCGAGGAGTCGGCGGTACTGGCCGACTTCGCCGCCGCATGGCAGGACTCGGACAAGGTTGTCTACTCCACCACCCTCACCGGCCCGGTCACGCAACGGACGCGCATCTCGCCCGTGTTCGATGCCGACGAGGTGCGTGCCCTGAAGGAAGCGTCGCCGGCCGACCTGCTGGTGGGCGGACCCGACCTCGCCGCGCACGCCCTGCGCGCCGGCGTCGTCGACGAGATCCGAGTGGTGCTCGCCCCTGTCACTGTCGGCGCCGGAAAACCGGCTTTCCCGACCGACCTTCACCTGGACCTCGACCTCAGCGATGAGCGCCGCTTCGGCAACGGCGCGGTGCACGTGGCATATCGGGTGCGGCGCTGACCTGACTCGCCTGGGTCGTCGCCGGTCAACATTGCCCGAGCGCCGGCCGGCTCGTCGTGGGCGCACCCGGTTCCGGCCACCATCACATGAAACGAGTGCGACGACGGGCGTGAGGACGAGAGTGTGCGAAACGTAGTGATCATGGGAGCCGGGGGCCGGGACTTCCACGACTTCAACATGGTCTTCCGTGACGACCGCGATCGTCGAGTCGTCGCCTTCACCGCCGCACAGATTCCCGGCATCGCCGGCCGCACCTACCCCGCCTCGCTCGCCGGTCCGCTCTATCCGGATGGGACTCCCATCGTCGACGAGGGCGACCTCGAACGGATCGTCCGTGACGAGGCTGCGGACGAGGTCGTCCTCGCCTATTCCGACCTCGCGCACGTCGACGTCATGCACAAGGCTTCACGCGTGCTCGCCGCGGGTGCCGACTTCCGGCTAATCGGCCCAAGGGCGACGATGTTGCGCGCCCAGAGACCGGTGATCGCAGTGTGCGCTGTTCGTACCGGTGCCGGGAAGAGCCAGACGAGCCGCCACACCGGCCGACATCACGTCGACGCCGGTCTCCATGTCGTGCTCGTGCGGCATCTGATGCCATACGGTGACCTCGAGAACATGCGCGTGAAGCGCTTCGCGTCGCTCGCCGACATCGACGCGTCCAACCCGGCGATTGAGGAACGCGACGAGTACGAAACGCCCGTACGCATGGGGCATGGTCGTCTACTCGGGTGTGGACAACGGGGGGATCCTGCGTCGCGCCGAGTCCGAGGCCGACGTCCTGATATGGGACGGGGGCAACAACGACTTACCCTTCTTCACCCCCGACCTGCTGGTGACCGTGCGCGACCCACTTCGGCCCGGGCACGAGCTCGGCTACCACCCGGGTGAGACGAACCTGCGCATGGCCGACGTGCTCGTCGTCAACAAGGTCGACTCGGCCGACCGCGACCCCGTGGCAACTGTCGTCGCGAACGCCTGTTCCGTGAACGCGCACGCCACTCTCCTCGAGACGGTGTCACCCGTCACGCTCGAAGCCGGCCCCTCCTTGGTCGGTGCGCGGGTCCTCGTCGTCGAGGACGGGCCGACGATCACGCATGGCGGCATGCTGTTCGGGGCGGGGGCGGTCGCGACCCGCGCCGCGGGCGTCACCACGGTCGTGGATCCGCGCCCGTACGCGGTCGGGTCCATCGCCCGCACTTACCGAACGTACCCTGCGATCGGCGCAGTCCTTCCGGCCATGGGCTATAGCGCGGAGCAGCTCGCCGATCTCGAGGCGACCATC
>QWHP01000387.1:3197-3920 GCA_021404985.1 Actinobacteria bacterium ATB1 | reverse complement strand
CCGTGGCCGTCCCGGCAGCGGGCGTGGTTGGCGAGGCGATGGTTGCGCTCACGCTTGCGGACGCGATGCTGCGCCAGTTCAGCAACGACACCTTGGACGACTTCGTCACTTCCGTCGACAGGTACCGGGAGCGAGTGGCGGGGTGACGGCGAGGCACGTTGCCGTCGTGGGTATGCCCGGCACGGGGAAGTCGACCGTGGCCGACCTCCTTGCCGAGGATCTCGGGGTGGCCAAGGCACATCTGGACGAGATGGTGGAGAGCGCGGCGGGAAGGTCGATCGAGGACCTCTTCGCAGAGCGAGGGGAGGGCAGGTTCCGCGAGATCGAATCCGCCTGCCTGCTCGAGCTGCTCGCGGCGGAGGAGCCCACTGTCGTGGCGTGTGGGGGCGGAGTCCCGACCGTGGTCGACAACGTCGAGCGCCTCCAGAAACCGGACGTGGTCGTCGTCTGGCTGACCGCCCTGCCCGAGACCCTCCATGCCAGGCTCGAAGGTGATTCCCGCACGAGGCCGCTCCTGCGGGAGCCCGAGGATCTGAACCGCATGTACAGGCAGCGACGCCACCTCTACTGGCGGGTTTGCGATGTCGCGGTGGCAACCGACGGCAGGACGCCCGACTCCGTCGCCGGGATCGTCTCGGGCCGCCTGAGACTCACAGGCTTCCCGCCGGGAGTCTGAAGGAGAGCCAGCGTGTCGGTCGTGGTGACCATTCCCGTGGAAGGCAG
>QWHP01000387.1:0-3188 GCA_021404985.1 Actinobacteria bacterium ATB1 | reverse complement strand
AAGGCAGGGCCTACGCGGCCACGGTCGGGACCGGCGTCCTTGCCGGTACCGGACGAACCGTGGCCGCCCTCGAGCCGAGGCAGGTGGCGGTTGTGACCCAACCCGGGGCCTCCGTCTATGCCGACGAGGTCGAGGACGGGCTGCGGGAAGAGGCACTGCGCGTCGTTCGCTTCGACATGGCCGAAGGCGAGGTGGCCAAGTCGTGGTCGACGGCAGGGGAGATCCTCGAGCGGCTCGCCGGGGCCGAGTTCCACCGGGACGATGTTGTCGTGGGTGTGGGAGGGGGGGTCGTGACGGACACGGCCGGCTTCGTCGCAGCGACGCTCCTGCGGGGTGTGCGGTGGATCGCTTGCCCCACGACGCTGCTCGGCGCGCTCGACGCCGCGATCGGGGGGAAGACGGCGGTCAACCTTTCGGCGGGGAAGAACCTCGCGGGTGCGTTCTGGCAGCCCGCCGCGGTGCTCGTCGACACGGCCACGTTCTCGACCCTTCCCAGGCGCGAGATGGTCGGCGGTCTGGCCGAGGCCTTGAAGTACGGGTTCATCGACGATCCCCGAATCCTCGACATCGTCGGTGGATGGTCGCAGGGCGAGGTCCAGGACCCCGTCCACGAGGTGCCGGATGCCCTCGAGGACGTCGTCGCGCGGGGGATGGCGGTCAAGGCCCGGATCGTCGCAGAGGACGAGAGAGAGGGGGGGCTGCGTGCGGTCCTCAACTACGGACACACACTGGACCATGCTCTCGAGACGGCGACCGCGTACCGAATGAGCCATGGGGAGGCCGTCTCGGTCGGGATGGTGTTCGCCGCCGAACTCGCCCACGAGCTCGGGAGGATCGACGCAGACGTCGTCGGCCTGCACCGGTACGTGCTGCGCCACGTCGGCCTTCCGGTCCAGGCTGCCGAGTCCGACGTCGTCGCAGCGCTTCCGCTGATGCGGCGTGACAAGAAGGCCACAGCCCGGGGTCTGCGTTTCGTCCTCCTCGACGGCGTGGGTGCACCGGTCATCGTGGAAGACGTCGACGAAGCTATGGTGAGGGCCGCCGCCACCCGTGTCACCGGGAGGACGCAAGACCTCTGAGAGGAGACCCGCCATGGCCCTGAGGGGACGCAAGGAGGAGCACGTGGACGAAGTCGAGGTCGAGCAGGCGCCTGCTGCGGTGATCCGCGTGCTGCACGGGCCCAACCTGAACCTGCTCGGCGAGCGCGATCCCGAGTACTACGGAAGCGGCACTCTCGCCGAGATCGAGCAGATGACCGCCAGCCGTGCAGACGTGCTGGGTCTGGCAACCGAGTTCTTCCAGACGAATCGCGAGGGCGAGCTCGTCGACGCGGTCCAAGCCGCCGGTCAACAGGCGCAAGGGATCATCATCAATCCCGGCGCGCTGACCCACTACTCGCGGGCTCTGGCCGACGCGCTGGCTCATGTCCAGGTCCCCGTCGTCGAGGTGCACCTCTCTAACATCTACGCGCGCGACGAATGGCGACGAACTTCGGTGACGTCCCAGCACGCCACGGCCGTGATCGCCGGTTTCAGGCAGATGGGCTACATCTTCGCGGTCGACGCGATGTCGGGATTCCTCAGCGACTTCGCCGCGGCCTGAGGGCGTGGACCACAGGCGCCGCCTGAAAGCCGCCCGGGAGGCCTTGGCGGCAAACGACCTCCCGGGGCTCCTGTTGGCTCATGGGGTCAACATCCGGTGGCTCGTGGGGTTCACGGGAAGCAACGCGAGAATCGTCCTGACCGAGGCCTCCGCAACCCTCGTCACGGACGCACGTTACGCGATCCAGGCGCCTGCCGAGCTCGAGGCCGCGGGTGTGGCAGACCTCGTGGACGTGGTGGTCACAGACGAGAGGGGATGGAAGGGCTTCGCCGGCCTCGCCGGGCGGGACACCCCGCTTGGCGTCGAGGCTTCGTCCCTCTCCTGGGCGGATGCCAAGCTGCTGGAGGAGGAGCTCCCAGTGGCGCTCGTGCCGACGTTCGGCCTCGTCGAGGAGCTGCGGACCGTCAAGGACGCCGACGAGCTCGCAGCCATCGAGCGCGCCGTCGAGCTCGCGGATGCATCTCTCACGGAGATCCTGCGCAAGGACTGGGTGGGACGCGAGGAGCTGGAGCTCACCAAGGCTCTCGACTGGGAGATGAGAGAACGCGGTGCCGCTGGCGAGAGTTTTCCCACCATCGTGGCAGCAGGCCCCAATGGGGCCCGGCCCCACGCACGACCTGGTAACGCGAAGATCCCGCCGGGAGCGCCGGTCGTGATCGACTTCGGATGTGTCTTGGAGGGTTACTGCTCTGATGCCACGAGGACGATCGTCTGGGGTGACGTTCCCGAGGACGTGGCGGAGATCCACGCCGTGGTGGCAGAAGCTCAGGCCGCCGCCAGGGCACGGGCCGTCGCGGGGACCCAGTGCTGGGAGGTGGACGCTGCGGCTCGGTCCGTCATCGACGCTGCCGGCTGGGGAGATCACTTCGTCCACGGCACCGGCCACGGAATCGGCCTCGACGTCCACGAGCCGCCCCGGATCGGCGCCACCTCGGAGGCCGCGCTCAGGCCCGGCAACGTCGTCACGATCGAGCCCGGGATCTACGTGCCCGACCTCGGCGGAGTACGGATTGAGGACATCGTGGTGGTCGGCGAGACGGGCGCGCGCACCCTCACGAGCCTGCCCCGCGGGCTCACCGACCTCCTTCCGGCCTGATCCCGCGAGCCGGCACACGTGTAGTTTGTGCCATCGAGCACCAGACTGCAGCGGACGAAGGATCCTCCGTGACCATCTCGACGAACGAGCTCAAGACTGGAGTTTCCCTCCAGATCGACGACGGCCTGTGGCAGGTCGTCGATTTCCAGCACGTGAAGCCCGGCAAGGGGCATGCGTTCGTCCGGACCAAGCTGAAGAACATCGAGACAGGCGCGGTCGTCGAGAAGACCTTCCGAGCCGACGAGAAGGTTCCCCAGGCCATCATCGATCGACGGGACATGCAGTTCCTCTACAGGGACGGCACCGACCTCGTGTTCATGGACACCGAGACCTACGACCAGGTCCAGGTACCGGCCGAGACCGTCGGAGAGCTAGTCGACTACATGCTCGAGAGCGACAACGTCACCGTGGTCTTCCACGAGTCCAGGGCACTCGGTGTCGAGCTGCCTGCAGCGGTGGTCCTGGCGGTCACCGAGACCGAGCCCGGCGT
>QWHP01000386.1 GCA_021404985.1 Actinobacteria bacterium ATB1 | reverse complement strand
CAAGCACTTGAGCGCGATCCCCGCAAGTAGGACGCACGCCAACCGACGGGAGGGCTGAACCTTCGAGAGTGCATAATCGGGTCATGGCGAACTCGAAACGGAGCAAGCAGCGTGTCAGGCGGGCCCAGGCGCGGGAGATCGCCCGCACGCGTCGGCACAGGGCCCGGGTTCGGTGGGTCAGTGTTGTCTTGGTCGTGGTGCTCTCCGTGGGGGTTGTCGGCTTCGCCCTCGCCTTCGCCCTGACCGGCGACACGAACGAGAAGACTGCCGGCACGACTACGACCGCACCGGCCGAGTCCCCATGCCCCAGGGTGGACAACCCGCCGGCTCGTGAGGTCAGCCTCCCTGCCCCGTCGTTCGAGTCCGATCCCCAGATCGACCCGGCCAAGAAGTACACGGCGACGATGGAGACGAGTTGTGGGGACATGGTCTTCGAACTCGACTCAACCGGCGCTCCGGTGGACGTGAACAACTTCGTCTACCTGGCCCGGCAGGGGTTCTACGACAACATCGTGTTCCACAGGGTCATAAACGGATTCGTCATCCAAGCCGGCGATCCGGGCGCCTCGGATCCCGAGTCGCCTGGCTCGGAGGCCCCCGGCTACCGCTACCAGGGAGGCACCCCGACTGCCCCGACGGACGGTTCCAGCACATACGAGTTCGGGGACCTCGCGATGGCGAACACGAACGACCCGTCGTCGAACGGGAGCCAGTTCTTCATCGTGAGTGGTCCCGAGGGCGAGGCTCTGCCGCCCAACTACTCCCTCTTCGGCCACCTGACCGAGGGTGGGGAGGTCGTGGAGAAGATCCAGACGGTCCCCACGGTCGACAGCGGGGGCTATCCGGTCGAGCCCGTCGTCATCGAGAAGGTGACGATCACCGAGTCGTGAACTGCCCGCTCAGGGATCCTGACTGAATTCGGGTTGCCGACGTTCCGATAACGGATCCGTGGCCAGAACCACGGGCAGAGGCCTATTGGACGAACAACGCGCCGCGTTCCAGATACGACCGAACGCGTTCGCGCGCCTGTCCGGATTGCTCCGCCTGTGCATAGCTGCAGTCCTCGTCCTGTCTGCCGTGCTCGAGGACGGCCCCGACGGAGTCGGGCGACTGTGGATCTCCGCAGGGATACTCGCCGGAATCGGCCTCCTGACTCTCGTGGTGCAACCGTTCCTCGTGGGCGATGAACCGGTGCACGTCTCCGCCCATCCCGACGACGGCCTGCGACGAAGCAGGCGTCGAAGGCGCCAGATGCTGTCCTCTGTGGTCGTCGGATTCGTCGTCATCGACGCTGCAGCAGTGCTCTTGGCCGTCGTGTGGAGTCCGCAACCCGAGCTCGCATTCTCGGCATTCTTCCTCGTGATGCTGGAGCTCGCCGTCGTCTCGTCCCCGTGGTGGACTGTGGCGTTCTCTGTGGCCGTCACCGCGGGGAGTATCGGCCTGGTGCTCCTGACGAGTTCCGCGATGCAGGGACCTCTCCTCGACTTCGTGCCGGGCGGCGACATGAGCCCGGCGGACGCCACACCCTTGGGAGCACTGGGGCTCGTCCTCATCCTCTTCTCGCTCGCGTTCTCACACCTTCTCTCGGGAGAGCTCCGGAGCAGGGAAGAGGACACAGCTTTGATCGCCGAACTCGAAAGGCACGTGACGGCGATGTCTGTGACCTTCGACGCGATCGCGCGAGGTGACCTCCGGGCCCGAGACGTGAGACCGTCCCAGACAGCCTACGTTCTCGACGAGGGGATGGCCTCCCTGATGGCTGATCTCGCCGACTCCTCGGAATCGATGCGCCGTGAGCTCGCTTCGCTCCTGACCGACGTCAGGGACACAGGGCGACACATCGCGTCGGCGGCAGAGCAACTGCGCAGGACCGCCCAGACAGAGGCCGAGTCGTCCCAGACCCAGGCGGCAGCGGTGACGCAGACGAACAGCACGACGCGGGAGCTCGCGGCGACAGCCGCCACTGTGGCGCTCAACACCGCCTCGGTTGCGAAGTTCGCCGAGGAGACGTCCTCGATGGCGCTGCACGGCCGCAAGTCCGTGCAGAAGTCCATGGACGGCCTCGACCGCATATCCGAACGCGTGGACGTGATCGCTGCCCGGACGAACCGGCTCGGGGAGGTTTCCGAGGAGATCGGCTCGATACTCGACATGATCGAGGAGCTCGCCGACGAAACCGCCCTGCTCGCTCTCAACGCCGCCATCGAGGCAGCGCGGGCGGGTGAGCACGGACGTGGCTTCGCCGTGGTGGCCGACGAGATCCGCAAGCTCGCGGACCGGTCGATGGGAGCGACCCGCGACATCCAGGAGCTCATCTCGGAGGTGCGCGTCGAGACGAAGGCTTCCATCGAGGCGTCAGGTGCAGGGATCGAGGAGGTGGCCGCGGGCGCGGCCATAGTCCACGAGGTCGGTGACGCACTCGACCGTATCACAGACATGGCGATGCAGACATCCAACGCGGCGCGCGAGATCTCGACGGCGACTTCGCAGCAGCGTGCCGCCTCCGACCAGGTCGCCGACGCCATGGGTGCAGTGGCCGCGACAACGACGAGCTACGCCGAGACGGCTCACGACTCTGCCCAGTCGGCGGTCCAACTCAGCCGACTTGCGGCCCAACTCCAGGAGACACTCACCCGCTTCCGGGTCGAGGACGACTGAGAGATCCCTCGTCCCTGTACACGTCGGATGGTACGGGCAGGGGTGGAAATCTAGACTGACTGGTCAATTCTCTCCGAGGACCGCGCGAGGACGAAATGACCGAGATCAAGCGTGTGGGCGTCGTCGGCTCAGGCCAGATGGGGTCCGGCATAGTTCAAGTGGCCGCGCAGAGCGGATACGAGGTGATACTGCGCAGCCGCAGCCTCGCGACGGCCGAGGGGTGTGTCGGCGGAGTCGAGAAGGCCTTTTCCAAGCTCCTCGACAAGGGGAAGATCGAAGAGGCTGCCATGAAGGAGGCCCTCGGGCGGATCACCCCGACCGAGAACCTTCACGAGCTCGAGTCCTGCGATCTCGTCATCGAATCCGTCGTCGAGGACATCGAGGTCAAGAAAAACCTCTTCGACGAGCTCGACCGCTTCTGCAAGCCGGACGCGATACTTGCGACGAACACGTCGACTCTGTCCGTGACCGAGCTCGCCGTGAAGACGGCGCGGCCTCAGAACGTCGTAGGCATCCACTTCTTCAATCCGG
>QWHP01000385.1:2392-5582 GCA_021404985.1 Actinobacteria bacterium ATB1 | reverse complement strand
GTGAAGGTGAGGCAGAATTGCGGGATCGGGATACGTCCAGGTGAGCCGAGAAGCCGGTCGACGAGGAGGGGCATTGCAGAGCGCAGACATCGTCATCGTGGGAGGCGGGATCGTAGGGACGTCTGTGGCCGCTGCTCTGGCCGGTGAGGACCGCTCGGTGGTCCTCCTCGAGAAGGACAGGATCGGTGCGGGGGCCTCAGGACGCGGCCAAGGGCTGCTGCTCCCGCCGGACGATCCGGTTCTCGGGACGCTCTTCGAGCGCACCGCCCTGATACTCGGACAGCTCGTCGAGGCGGGGCCAGACGACTGCGATCTCGATCCGAACCCGATCGAGATGATGCTTGTGGCCCTCGATCACACGAATGTCGAGGCCCTGGAAGAAGCAGCGGCGTCCTATGCGATGGCCCACGTCGCCGTCGAGCGAATCGGTCGTGACGACGCGATCGGCATAGAGCCGTTGCTGAGCCCTGAGCTCCGTGGCGGCCTCCTGATCCCCGGCGCCAGGCGGGTCTCGGCGGAGGGTGTGACTGCAGGCTTTGCACGGGTCGCAGCCGGCCGCGGAGCCGATATCCGAACCGGTGTCTCTGTCCGGAGGATCCTCCTGGATCGGGCCGGCGACTCACCCGAGGTCAGGGGCGTCGTCACCGACGCGGACGTGATCGAGACCCGCTGCGTGGTCGACTCGGCGGGTCCGTGGGCCGCGCTCGTCGCTCGGACTGCGGGATGTCACGTGGGTGTTTCCAGCGCACGGGGCTGGACGCTGCTCACGGAAAGGCTCGACTCCCCCCTTCGGGCGGTGGTGATGGAAGCCGTCTACACCCAGATGCTCGGGGGCAGCCGCACACACCGGCTCCCGACGGTAGGTTCACTCGCTCAGGCCGACGGGTCCACCGGGGAGGGCGTTCCGACCATCTCGGCCAGCCTCGTTCCGGAGAGATCGGGGGGTATCGCACTCGGTGCGACGGAGTCGACGACGATCTCTTCGTACCCCTACGGTGCCGAGGCGATCGGCCTGATCGCGCGTCGCGTAGCTCGACTCGTGCCGACCCTCGCCGGAACACCGGTGTCGTGGAGCTGGACCGGACTTCGTCCTGTGACTCCCGACGAGCGACCGCTGCTCGGACCCGTCGCGTCCGTCAAGGGTCTCTGGGTAGCGGCGGGTCACGGTTCGAAAGGCATCTCGACAGGTCCGGCGTCCGGTGAGGCCGTGGCGGCGGCGATCCTCGGGGCGAGTCCTCCCGTCGACCTCACTCCCTTCAGCCCGGATCGCTTCGAGGCTCCCGTCCCTGCCTGAGCCGAAGGTGAAGACTGGCCGTTCTGCCTCGACCAGTCCGAGCATCGTGTCCGGCGGGATGTCGGGCCATCGATCAGTGACTCTCGACATCGATGGAGCCATGAACCGCCTCGAAGAAGCGGGGGGCTTCGTAGATGCGTCGACGCTCGCGCCCTGTGATCTCGACGAGATCGCCGCGCTCGACCAAGGCGTCGATCGCTGCGTGGGCGGTGGGTGGGTCACGCCGATCTGCCTTCGTCGCGGCGGCGGTCGGAGACACCGAAACCAGATGGAAGCTTGACATCCGCATCAACGTTCCCGGCTTCTTCCTACTCGAGCACTCTGGTCGTCACACCGAGAGTTGCGGCGCTATGCCCACGGCTCGATGAGGATCTTGGGTGGGGCCTGTGCGGATGCGAGATCGCGGAAGCAGTCCTCGGTCGCGTCGAGCGGCGCGCGATGTGCTGACAGGACATCTGTCTCGACCCTGCCGTCGCCGAGCGCGGCCACCGCGTCCGGGTACGTCTCGCCGTAGGCGAGGATGCCACGCACCGACACCTCCTTGATGACGAGGGTCATGGGGAGGATCTCCGCCGGTCTCTCGACGACACCCATCAGGAGCACCGTCCCGCCCGGGCGGACGAGGCCGATGGCCTCCTGAAGCACCGACCCGACGCCGGTGCAGTCGAACACGGCGTCGGGGCTGTGTGACCGACCGAGGACCTCGCGGGGCGACACCGCCTCGAATCCCAGCGTCGCCAGTGCGTCACGCCTTTCCTGGGTGACCTCAGTGACGAAGAAGTCGGCGATACCGTGGGCGCGCAGTCCCATGGCCACCATGACGCCGATCGACCCTCCACCCATGACCACGGCGTGGTCGCCATGTGAGAGGCGCGACTCGACGACACCGTGGAACCCGACTGCGAGTGGCTCGGCGAGGGCACCCACGGCGGCGGGTACGCCACCGGGGAGCCTGAAGCACTGTTCCGGCCAGACCGTCACGTACTCGGCCAGCCCACCCGGGCGTGAGCCGAGGCCCATCGAGGTCGGGAGGAGCCCGGAACACAGCTGAGGCATCCCGGCTGTGCATGCCCGGCAGGTTCCGCAGAACCGGCACGGCATGACGGCTACCGTGTCACCGGCCTTCAGGTCCGTGTCGCAGTCCTGTCCGATCGCCTCGACGGTGCCGCCCATCTCGTGGCCCATCACCATGCCCGGCCAGACCATCCCGCTGTCTCGCATGTGGATGTCGGACCCGCAGATGCCACATGCGTCGACGCGGACGAGGACCTGGTCCGATTCCAACTCCGGGTCGGGGACGGACCTCACCTCGAAGGTCCTGTCCTCGGAGACGACAGCAGCTCGCATCGCTCCCCTGTTCGTCGGGCTCAGTCAGGGACCGGGACACGTCCCGGCCTCGAGTCCCCGGGCGGCCGTCCGCCGTCCAGGTCGATCGGCCAGCGTTTGCGGGACTTCGCCGCGAGCTTGCGCATGAGGTCCACCGCCCCCGGGTCGGTGTCGACGGCACTGTTTGCCTCGACCCAACCGTCCGCGATCATCTCGTCGAGTATCTGACGGCCCAGATCTGTACGGACGATGGTCAGGGTCCAGCCGCCCGACTGGCCCAGGCCGCCCATGGAGATGTCGGCATGCTCGGCGGCGAAGTCGGGGCAGGTGTTGCACCCGGGGCGGGTGAACGCGTGGCACTCCTTGAGGGGCACTTCGAGGTAGTTGTCCTCGTTGATCCCCTCACGCAACCAGAGCTGCAGCTTCCCCTTGATGTTCATCTTCGTGATGTCGGTGCGGGCCAGACCGTAGCTCTTCTCTAGCAGACCCTCGAAGATGTCGTCCGTGAAGGACTTCGAACAGAGCAGCCCGATGTTGAGGGTGATGCGCTTGCCCGGCTTGCGTGCTCCA
>QWHP01000385.1:0-2346 GCA_021404985.1 Actinobacteria bacterium ATB1 | reverse complement strand
CCCCACGAGGGCGATCTTCTCTGCACCTGACTCGACGGCGTCGGCATATGCGAGGAGGTTCGCCGAATACGTGTAGCGGCTCCCGGCGGCACGCAGAACGTCCTCCTCGGTTCGTGCGACTCCCGGAGTGGCGCGCCACTCCTCGTCGACGTAGTCGACGAGGGCAGCGTCGATGTAGCCCTTGCGGAGTGAATAGATGAGAACGGCAGAGCAGAGACCCCCGTCCTGACCGATTTCGAGCCATGTCTC
Organism: Actinobacteria bacterium ATB1; assembly: GCA_021404985.1. Classification (GTDB taxonomy): domain Bacteria; phylum Actinomycetota; class Acidimicrobiia; order UBA2766; family UBA2766; genus QWHP01. The sequence continues at coordinate 2,097 of QWHP01000385.1, read as the reverse complement.
GTTCGTGGTGCGGGCGAGAAGGATGTCCTTGTGGACTCCGATGACCTCGCTCTGGCTCTCTACGTTGCGTTCTCGCCCCCAGAGATGTTCGTCGATCTCCGGCTCCCAGGACCGCAGCCGAGGGCAGGCGCGGGTGCACATCGTGCACGACTTCTCACCGTGGACACAACGTGCCGGGGAGCCCTCGACCCGTGCTTCCTCGAGCAGGAAGGGATGCCAATGCTCGTCGTAGCCGAGCACGTCATGCGGACAGGAGACAATGCAGCCCGCGCAGCCGGTGCAGATGCCGGTCGAGACGATCTCGTCGAACAGATGGTTCCAGTGCAGGAGCCAGCGCTCGCGTTTGGCAGGGGAGGGAGTCGTCGCTTCCGCCATGGAGCCGAGGCTATTGCCGAGACATCGAGGGATCAAAGCAGGCACCTGGACGATGACCCGGGAACGCGGGGATGCCGGGCGAGCAGCCCGTTGTCATGCCTGCGCGAGCGACAGGTCAGGGATTCCGTCCCAGCTCGCGTTCTCTCCCTTGAGCCGCCTGCCCATCGCTGCAAGAGTCACGATCCCGAGCAGGCAGACGCCCAGACCGAACAGGAACGAGATCCTGTAGGCGCCGATGTCGTCCATTCCTCCGGCGATCCCGACGATCGACAGCATCACGGCCATGCCGACAGAGTTCGCGAGCGAGTTGGAGATCGAGAGGACACCCGAGATCGTTCCCAGCTCCTCGGGATCGGTGCGGTTCGTCGCGATCGTCGTCGTGGCCGAGCTCGTGAGGCCGAGCCCGAGGCCTTGGACGACCAGAGCGGCAGCCACGACCGGGTAGAACGCAGACAGGCCGACCGTGGAGAACACGCCAACTGCCAGCGTGATGGATATGCCGCCCGCCAGGGCCATGCGGGTGGCGCCGAACCGGTTGACGATCGTCCCGATGAAGGGGCCCGTGAATCCCATCGCGAGTGGCCTTATCAGGACGGCGAACGACGCGAGTAGTGCCGAGTAGCCGAGGACGTTCATGAAGAAGAGAGGGAGGATCATGAAGCTGCCCATGTAGATCGCAGACATGAGCGCCCGGCCGACGATGGACAGCGTCATCGCGCGATCGGAGAAGGTGCCGAGGGGTATCACCGGGTTCTCGGCACGGGCTTCGACGCGTAGGAACACGGGGATGCCGGCGAGGACAGCGGCGATGCAGGCGATGATTGTCGGGGAGGCAAGCCCCATTGTGGAGACCCGGTTCACGACGAAGAGGAACGCGAAGATCACGACGCCGGCGACGGACGCGCCGACGAAGTCGAATCTCCCTCGCTGGGACGTCCGTTCCTCGACGAACACGAAGAAGGCCAAGGCGAGGGCGACGGCTGCGAGGGGGATCTGCGCGATGAACAGCCAGCGCCAGCTCAGGAAGCCGAGGAAGATGCCTCCCATGGCCACGCCCGCCGCCGGCGAGATCGCTATCACGGATGTCCAGAGCCCGATCGGCTTGCTGCGCTCTGCCGGGGGGTAGGTAGCCGTCAGGAGCGCCAGGCCTGAGGGCATGGATGCTGCAACACCCACGCCGCTGACGAGACGGGCGACGATGAGGAACCAGAGACTCGGGCTCACTGCCGAGAGAGCCATGCCGACGATCAGGACCGCGACTCCGGCGATCCATACCCGCATCCGGCCGTACATGTCTGCTGCCCTGGCGAAGGCGGGCGTCAAGAGCGCCGAGATGACCATGGGTGCGAAGGTGACCCATCCTGCATCGAGCGGGGAGGCATCGAAGAGGCGATTCTCTGGGCGGTAAAGCGTCGCGGGTTACCGTCGCTGCCTGCTCCGCCGCGCTCGACCCAGGCACAGCAGGCGCTCGATCTGGCGACGCTCAATGGACCGCTGCGAACGCGCGACGGTTGGGGCCACTGCATCGAGCCGCACTGGGGCCGCGCGCCATTCGGCGACATGGCGTCGACGCTGTGGCGACTTGGCGGCGAAGTGCCCGAATTGCCGCGGATCGTCCCCGGCGGCGCGCACATCCGCAACGACAGCATCTATTTCGCCAGCGGCCGGGCGGAGGAATGGCTGCGGCAAGCGAAGGCCGAGATTGCCCGCCACATTGCCGCC
>QWHP01000384.1 GCA_021404985.1 Actinobacteria bacterium ATB1 | reverse complement strand
CCGTCCTGCACGCAGAAGAGATCACGACCGCGTCGGACCGGCTCGCTGTCCTCGTGATGGGCACCAACGACCTCGCGAAGGAGCTCCATGCCTCGCACGTCCCGGGTCGCGAACCCCTCCTGTTCGGACTCTCCCGGTGCCTCGCCGCGACGCGTCTTGCCGGCAAGGTGATCCTCGACGGCGTCTACAACGACATCAAGAACGAGGCCGGATTCGAGGCCGAGTGCCGGCAGGGCAGCGAGATGGGCTTCGACGGCAAGACCCTCATACATCCGAGCCAGCTTGACGCGTGCAACCGGATCTACGCACCGAGCCCCGACGAGGTCGAGAACTCCCGTCGGATCATCGCCGCCTTCGAGGAAGCCGAGGCCGAGGGTCGTGGCGTGGTCACGGTCGACGGCCGCATGGTCGAGAACCTCCACGTCGAGCAGGCACGGCGAGTGCTCGTCATCGCAGCCTCGATCGAGGATCTGCAAGGCTGACCGGACATCCGCTTGGGCATGTTTAGGTGCGCGTCTCTCCGGCCGAGTCCCTGTAGGCTCCCCTTCCAACCCTCGATCGTCGCCTCGCAGCGGCACCGGGCCCGCTCTGCTCCTTCATCGTGCCCGAGACCTGACTTCGGGAAGCCTGAATTCGGGGACCTCATTCGAGGAGCCTCGCCTTCGCGGCATCGAACTGCTCGTCGGTGATCTCTCCCCGCTCGTGCATGCGGGCCAGTGCCTCGACACGCTCGGCCAGATCCCGGCCCTCGCTCGAGGGGGACACGCCTCCGGCCTCGGGCCCGGGGAACGCAACCCGGCCGGCGCTTCGTGACGACACTCCGAGCTCGACCCAGAACGACTCGACCTGGGCCTCGTATCGCTCCCACGCGAGATCGCCGGAACGCCAGGCCGCAGTGCGCGATTTCATGCCTTCCACGGCGTCCCCCACGTCCTCGGGGACGGGAAGCACCTGTGTGCACACGGGGCAGAGGAGGTATTCGTCCTTGCCGTAGGGCACGACGGGGACGAAGAAGAGACTGAACGACTTCTTCGACACGACGTGATGGAACATGGCGTCGTTGCCGCACGCCGGACAGGTGAGCGGTGCGACCTCGCCCCTGTCCTGCGCTTTGCCGGGCCCGAAGCCGAAGATGAGGACCACCTCGTCACCTTAGTTGCGACCTGGGGAGCCCGAGTCTGATCAGGTCGTCGATCGTGTCCGCCTCGTCCGTCGACTTGTCCGGCCTGTAACGGCGGACACGCGCGAACCGGAGGGCCACCCCACCGGGGTAGCGCGTCGACGTCTGCACGCCGTCGATCGCAACCTCGACGACCAACTCCGGGCGGACGTGCACGGTGATCCCCTCACTGGCGACCTCGCGCGCCAAGAGTGCTTCGGTTTGCCAGGCGAGCATGTTGTCCGTGAGGCCCTTGAACGTCTTGCCGACCATGACGAAACCACCCGAACGCGGATCCCTCGCTCCGAGGTGAAGATTCGAGAGCTTCCCCCTCCGGCGCCCGTGTCCCCACTCTGCGGCGAGCACGACGAGGTCGAACACGTGGACCGGCTTGACCTTGCGCCAGCTCTTCCCGCGCCGGCCGGCCGCGTACGGACCCCCCATTGCCTTCACCACGACACCCTCGTGGCCCGCTTCGATGGCTCTCGCCATGAAGGACCGTGCCTCCTCCACTTCGTCGGTGACGATGCCGGGGATCCTGTGGGGCCCTGCGAGCTCTTCGAGCACGTGGAGTCGCGTCGCCAGTGGCTCGTCGAGGAGATCGTCACCGCCCCAGTGGAGGACGTCGAAGAAGAAGGGACGAACCGCGCTTCGTGTCGGTTGCTCCGAAGCCCTTCCGAGGCCGCTCATCGTCTCCTGGAACGCGCCGGGTCGCCCTTCGTCCACGAATCCCAAGAGCTCTCCGTCGAGAACGTAGGCGTCCCCTGGCAGCGACGTCGCGACCTCGACTATGCCCGGGACCCGCTCGGTGATGTCGTTCAGGCTTCTGGTGAAGACTCGGATGTCACCACCCTGGCGATGCACCTGGATTCGGACCCCGTCGAACTTGTACTCGATCCTCGAGGCCCCGGACCCCGCGAGAACGTCGGCGAGCGCATCGTCGACATCTTGGGACGACGCGGCGAGCATCGGCTGGACGGGACGCAGGAGACGAAGGCGAACCGTGGCAAGGCCGGGCTTGCCGAGTGTCAGCGCGATGCGTGCGGTCTCGCCCACGTCGCCGTTGAGCATGAGAGCCCTTCGCACCGAGGCTCCAGGGACATCGGAGGCCTTCGCGATCGCTTCGACCATCACGCCCTGCAGGGCACCTTGCCTCAACTCCCCGAGAAGGAGGCGGCGCAGGAAATCGGATTCGGCCTGCGTCGCGCGGCGCAGCAGGCCCAGAAGCAGAGCGCGCCGGCGCTCCACGGAACCGGCACCGGAGGTCGCGGCGACGACGGCAATCGTCCTCTCCGTCTCCTCCACGGTCAGGGTGCTCTCGGCTGCGGGAGGGACGGAGATCCCGGAGAGGGTCGCCCAGCCAACACCGATCCTGCCTTGGGTGGTGTCGCCTGTGAGCCACCGGGCCACAGTGGACACCACGTCCGGCGGCGTCCTGGCGAGGAGTTGTGCCAGCAGCCCGGTCTTCTCGTTGCGCGCCGGCGCCGTGGAGACTCGGTCGGACGTCGTGACGACCTCTTCGAGGAACACGACCCGACTGTACCCAGCTCCGTCCCGGGCGAGCCCCGAGCCACCTGGAACTGAAGCATGCTTGGGTCCACCATCCTCTACCGTCTGGGAATGGACGACGCGACCATCGGGGCACCGTCGGAGAGGACGACAGTACGGCGCCTCGGCGAACACGCCCGCTACGACCGGGCGACCATCGATGCGATTCTGGACGAGGGGCTCGTCTGCCACCTGGGCTTCGTCGCCGGCGACCGGCCCTGTGTGATACCGACCATCTACGGACGCGACCGCGACCGCGTCTACGTGCATGGTTCTGTTGCGAGCCGGATGCTGCGCACGCTGTCGGCGGGTGCCGAGGCGTGTCTCACCGTCACGCTGGTCGACGGCCTCGTCCTTGCCCGGTCCGCGTTCCATCACTCGCTCGAATACCGTTCCGTGGTCCTGTTCGGGGAAGCAAGGACGGTGTCGGACGGGGATGAGAAGTTGCACGCCCTACGGATCATCTCGGAACAGACGCTTCGGGA
>QWHP01000383.1 GCA_021404985.1 Actinobacteria bacterium ATB1 | reverse complement strand
GGGGCCCGAGCTCGCAGCCTGGGAGAAGGAGTTCCGTACGGTCCTCGGCGAGGGCGTCGGGGGAGGGTGACGGGTCCTCTCAGTGCGTATGAGGGGAGCTCGGATGGGCGCCGTGGACATAGCGGAGCAACCCGGATGCCTCGGTCGCGTACTCCATCCGCTGGTCCATCCGCTGGATGTGCTCCTCGGGGTGTCCCGCCCCACGCAGGTCGGTGAGGGTGGCATCCCGGATGCGTGCACCCACGTCCTCCGGGGTCTCGTCCCGATGACGGATGGCGATGTCGGTCCACATCCGCAGGCGGCGTTCGGACTCCTCGAGTATGTGTCCGACGTCGTGCTTGAGCCCGAAATGGGCGAACGCGAGGACGGGCACCTCCCTGTCACGGTACTTCTTGAACTGCGAGACGAGGAGCTCGACGTCGATGTCGGGCGGAGGGACGATCGGGTTCACGATCTCCATCTCGGGGAACGTGAGGCCGACGGAGTCCCCGATCATCGCGATCCCCGTCGCGGAGTCGATCAGTGACATGTGGTGCTTGGCGTGGCCGGGTGTGTACAGAACCTCGAGCCGTCGATCCGGGCCGATCGCGATGATGTCGCCCTCGTCGACGGCGTGCATCAGCGAGGGCTCGACAGGGGTGATCGGCCCCCAGAGCTCGCGCATTCCCTCCTCGCCGTAGATCCGCTCGGCGGACGCCAGGAGCTTCGAGGGGTCGACCATGTGCGGAGCACCGATCTGGTGGATGAAGACCTGTGCGCCGGGGAAGCGTTCGACGAGATTCCCCGTGCCTCCGGCGTGATCGAGATGGATGTGCGTGGCCACGACTTGGGCGAGCTCGTCGAGGCCCATGGCTGCGAGGCCGACCATGACGGCTTCGTGACAGGTCGAGGGGCCGGGCTCGACGAGAGTGGGCACGGGATCGGGGATCACGTAGGTGGACAGGTTCTCGGGTGCCCCGAACATGTGGGCGTCGATCATCCAGATCCCGTCGGCGATCTCCTGTGGAGTGTTCATTCGTCGCGAGTGCTTGTCGGCATGCACGTATCCTGCCACCCTCGGCAGGCGTGATCACAAGAACCCGCCGCCTGTAGGATCGGCGGACCTCCCTTCCGTTGCTTCCCCTCCCTCGCTTCCCCCTCCGAGCGCGGACGCGCACCTGCGAAGTGGAGACAGACATGCCGACGAAGACGGTTCGAGGGACTGGACAGGACGCATCCGGAACAAACCTCGTCGAGCTCGACGGCGTTCTGGCCAGGGTTGTGGACGTCAGGGAATTGCCGTCGGGCAGCGTCCTTGCGACGTTGACGGTTCGCGTGCCGGCAGTCGGGGACAGGCGCACCTCGGTCCCCGTGTCGGTGTGGGACCCGTCCGAAGCCGTGAAGAGGGCCGGTGAGGGACGCCGTGTGCAGGTGAAGGGACGGCTCGTGCGACGCTTCTGGCGGGGTGACGACGGGACCCCAGGTCACGCGTGGAGGTCGTCGCTGAAAAGGTGCGGGTGTGCTGACACAGGCCGGTTCGAGGCGTTCACCCGGTGGGGCGGTTCCCGTAGCGGTTCAGGTGGACCACGTCCTCGAGGGGTCGCCTCGTGGTCGGCCCGTAACGGCCGCGGGGCCGGCCCACCGGGATGACGGCCACCGGAAGGACACTGCGCGGCAGACCCAGGACTCTCCTCACACGCCGCACGTTCCACAGGGGGAGAGTCGTGAGGCATGCCCCGAGCCCTGCGGCACGGCATCCGAGGAGGAAGTTCTGGATCGCGGGGTAGATGGAGCCGTACAGGGCGCTCGCCCCGAGAACGGGACCTACGACGAACGGGACACGGCCGGGCACGTGGATGCAAGGCACTACGAGCATCGGGATCTGCTCGTAGTTGTCCACCTGGTGCTGGACGGAGGCGAGAAGGCGGCGCGTCTTCTCGTCCTTGGCGTACTGCCGATCGGCGAGGGCCTGTAGAGGCGCCAGGCTGCCCGGTTGAGCCGTCCTATGGCTGCGATCCTGTCCGGGTCGTCGACCACGACGAAAGCCCAGTTCTGAGCGTTCGACCCGTTGGGCGCCTTGAGGGCCAGGTCTATGCACTCCAAGACCAGCCTCCGGTCGACGGGCTCGGGACGGAGACGACGGATGGCACGCTGAGTTCGCATGGCCTCCGAGAGAGGCATGTCGAAGGGTGTCTCATCGCTCGTGGCTTCGCTCACTCCCCGTCCTCCTGGTCGCAGAATCGGCGCAGGATCAACCCGGTGCGGGCTTTGGGCCAGAAGAAGGTGGTCTTGGGCGGCATCCGCTCACCTGCATCCGCGACCCGGATTATGTCGTCGACGGTTATCGCCGGGAGCAGGACCGCAGCCGACGCCTCCCCATGCCGGACTCGGTCGAGAACGAAGGCCGGGTCGTGGTGGAACACGGCGTCCGCGGCGCCCAGAGCGGGGAGCAGGACGTCGTGCGTCCAGGTCACGGCAAGACTGCGGATCGACTCCGGCCGCTTGGCAAGTGCGTCTTCGTCCTCGGGGCGAAGCACCGGCCGGATACCGAACGATTCCGCCGGCGTTGCCACCACGATCCCGTCCGGAACCCAGTCGTGTGCCATGCCGCCGAGGTCCACCTCACTCACGACTCCGAGGCGGGACAGGATACCGGCCACACGGTCGGCCGGGCAGCCGGTCTCGGGCAGGAGGCGGTGTATGGGTCGGACCACCAGGACCTCGGGATCCAGTGGGACGACGAATGTCATGATTCGGGCTGCAGCGGGCGAGTCAGGGTGTTCCTCCGCGTACTGCCCCGCAACTGTGTAACGGTGGTGTCCGTCCGCGATGACGAGCGGCGAGCCGTCGACGGCGCCGGCCAGCTCGGCGGCGTCGCCGGGATCACCGACACGCCACAGCGAGTGCTCCACGCCGTCCTCGTCGGTGACGGACACGACTGCCGGTCCGTCATCGGCTGCCCCCTCGACGAGGTGGGTGAGATCTGGAGCGGGGGAGAGCGCGTAGATCATCGAGATGTTCGTCTTCGTGCGTCGCAGGGACTCGAGTCGGTCCGACTTGGCCTTCGCGGTGGTCTGCTCGTGCGGCAGAGCCGCGTTCGACCCAGTCGGACAGCAGCTCCGCAGCCCGTTCGTGCGCCAGCGCGACGGTCGTGTCGGCATCGTGCACCGGGGTTCCGGACGCGTCTCCCAGCGAGGCCTCCTCGACTTCCGAGGGGAGGTCGACGCGGACGATGTTCTCCGGGTCGAGAGCACGCAGGCGGGCAGCTTCCTTCTCGTCGATCACGTCATAGGGTGGAGCGGTACGGACCTCCACTCGCCCTCTGGGAAGCAGCCCTCTGAAGGGTGCGAGGCGCTGGTCTGTCATGTTGCCTTTCCAACGAGACTCTTGATAGGGGAGACGCATCGGCGATGCCGGACGGATATGAGCTCTACCAGCGTGGCACACGACTGCTCGAACGCGGCAGTTGGCACGCCGCATCCGTCGTGCTTCTCCAGGCTCGCGACGCCGAACCGGACAAGACATCGATCCGTGAGGCCCTCGCCCGCGCGCTTTTCCGCTCGAGCCGGTTCGAGGAGGCAGCGGACGAGTTCCGTCACATCCTCGAGTCGAACCCGGCGAGCGACTACTCCCACTACGGACTCGGCTTGGCGGCGCGTCGGTTGGGCGATCTCGCCTGTGCCCGCAAACACCTGAAGCTCGCATGTGCGATGGCGCCGCGGCACGAGCACTACTCGCGGGCGCTCGCTGCCGTCATGTCCGCGGAGGGGGCCGAGGAACCATCGTGAGACGAGAACGATCGTTTGCCGAGGGTGCTGCTAGGCTGCCCCGCACATACGCGCCACACGTGGAGGTCGATCGTCGTGGCAGAAAAGGCACCTCTCCAGAACGCCTGGCGGAAGTACATCCAGGAAGGGCGGCTGCTCGGGAACGAGAGCCGCAAGCAGGTCGAGACGTTCGTCCGGCGCCTGGTCAAGGAGGGTGAACTCCGGACCGATCAGGTACAGCAGGCCATCGACGAGATCCAGCGGCGCTCCAAGAAGAGCGTCGACGAGTTGCAGAAGCGAATTCGCCAGCAGCTCAAGGA
>QWHP01000382.1 GCA_021404985.1 Actinobacteria bacterium ATB1 | reverse complement strand
GGAACCGGATGTCGTAGCAGATCGTCAGACCGACCCCGATACCGCCGAGCCCGATACCGCCGAGCATCGCCAGCTCTCGCCTGGCACCGGGCGAGAAGACCTCGGACTCCCGAAACGCGGCTCCCGGTACGTCGTTGTCGAAGAGATGGATCTTGCGGTATCCGGCGACGAGCAACCCGTCGGGCCCCCAGAGAGTCGACGTATTGAACAACCGATCACCGTCCTCTTCGACGTGACTGCCCGCAAGAAGGTGGACTCCATGCCGTCGCGACACCCGGGATGCCCAGGAAGAGGTTTCACCTTCAGAATCTTCCGCGCATCCGCGGAGGGCAGCGCCGGCCCCAAAGCATGCGAAGAGCTCGGGCAACACCACCAGCTCCGCCCCGGAGGCAACTGCATCCTCGGTGAGCAGCTCGGCCCTTTCGAGCCCCCCGGTTCGCTCCGGAACGCCGCGCATCTGGACGGCGGCCACCCGCAGCGTGCTCCTGGTCAGGTCCACCGCCCCGCCGCTCACTTGAGGAACCTCGAACGCCTGCGATCTGCGAGGAGCTTCCCCTCGGTCTGGCATCGCGGGCAGTAGGTCATCTCGTACTCCTCGTACGAGACGCGCGCCAGCTCGGTGGCGCAGTCCGGGCACGGTTCACCCCAGTGGCCATGCACGCGCCAGTCCTCGCTGAGCTTCGCCGGCAGGCCACCCTCGCGGCCCCTCTCGACGTCGAGGCGAAGCGTGAGATCCTCGACCAGGGAATCGTGCAGCCTGCGCCGCTCGGCCTCGTCCAGGGAAGCGAGGGAACGCGTAGGGGCGAGCCGCGCCCGGTGCAGGATGTCGTCGGCATGCCCGCGGCCGATACCGGCCACCAACCGCTGGTCTCTCAGGACCGTGTGCAACCGTCGCTTGTCGCCGGACGTCATGAGGAGCTCCCCGACAACGGGATCCAGTGCCTCGGGACCGAGCTTGGCGAGAGGGCCGGGATCGTCACCTGCGAGCACCCAGATGCCGACACGCCTCTCCCTCCCGAACTCGTGCACGAAGAGGGCGGCCGTCCCCTCCGGGTCCCGGACGAAGTTGAGTCGCAGCACGCCACCCCTGCCCCGGGACGTCTTGGCAGGCTCTTCGAAGGTGACTCGTCCCGCCTGCGACAGGTGGAGCACGACGCGCAGGTCGCCGACTGGGAGGACAAGGTACTTCCCGTACGACGCAACACCCGCCAAGGTCCCGCCGGCGAGCGCGTCGATCGGGGGCTCCACCGTCTTAAGGGACGAGAACTGCAGGAGGACGACCCCGACGACCTCCTGACCGGAGAACTGCGCCTCGATGCGCTCTGCCAGGGCCCGGATTACGGGAAGTTCGGGCATGGGGAGAGTGGAGCTCCCAGGTCAGGGGCAGGAATCCCTGCCGCACGGGCGAACTCTAAGGATATGGTGTGATCCGCCTGATGTGCTCGGGCGGACCCGCAGGTCACAGTACTCGGGACGGGCTGGGAGGCCATGTCCACCACAACGGTCAGGGAAGGTCCTGCAGCGTATGAGGTCGAGCGCGCGCGGGAACTGTTCGGATTGGGGCCGCGGCCGACAAGGCGCGAGATCGTCACGGCCTGGCGGGCGGCGGTTCGCCTGATACATCCCGACGTCGTCGAACCCAAGCGCTGCGCCGCCGCGCAGAGACTGCTGCAGCGGATCAACGAGTCCCGAGACATCCTCCTCGAGGCGGCGGCAAATGCCGACGGTGGCCACCTCACCCCTTCGGACGTCAGATCCGTCGACCGGCGCGTGCTCGAGCGCGGACCGAGCCCGGTCCTGCTGGCAGCCCTCGAAGCATCTCGAGTCGTGGATGGGACCTCGGGAGTCGACCTCGTCCGGTTCTCCGACGCCGATCTCCTCGATCCACTCCTGCTTCTGGTGCCGCCTGCTCCCCCCGATCCACCGACCCCCCCCTCCCCTCCGTGGGTGCCGTGGAACTCCCCGGCGAACGGATACTCCCAGGCCATCTACCCCAAGGGCGGGAATGGGTCCAGCCTCCCGACAAGCACGGGGACTGCCGGGTTCGAGGCGTTCCAGACGTGCGAGACTCAGATCGCGCCGGGACCCCCATCCGGGGCGGCACCGCCGGAGCCGGAGCGGGTGGACGCACCTGCCCCTCGACCACCAGAACCACAGGGCCAACCGGCAGGGCGAGCCGACCCGGCCGAGCAGGTTGAAAGATCAGGTGTCAGGGGACGGTGTCCGGTCCTGCTCACAGCGATGTCACTCCTCGTCGTGTGCGTCGCCATCCTCGGCGCCATACTGCTCTGGCGGACCGGGAAGGCAGGCTCGGAGGGTCCGACGACGCAGGCAGTATCGGCGGCCGCTTCTGTCGGCGGTCCCGAAACAGCCCTGCCGCCGTCGTCCCCCTCCACACCCCAGTCCCTCGCAGACCGCGTCCGATCCGGCGACGGGTCTCCGAGTGCGGCTGCCCCTCCACCCGTGACAGAGACCCCGGAGCCTCTTGTGGGCATGTTCGTCTCGGCGGTGGCATCGGGCGACCTCCCGAGGATCCGGGCGATGCTCGCGCCCGATGCCCGGACGGGTGAGGCAGCCGAGGCCGTGGACCTGATCACTGCACGCATCGGATCCGGTGCCACACCACCGGCCGCGCTGCCCTGCGCCAGCTCTCTCGACGGAACGTGGGCACGTTGCAGCCTCGCGAGCATCCAGATCGACCGCGATCTCGAGTTGTCCAACACTCCTGCCGGATGGCGCCTGGTCGGCTGGATGCCGTAGCTACTTGCCCCTGAAGAAGTGACTTCCTCGCGGGGCTGTGACCTGGGGATACGTGTCGCGACGGTGCTCGCGATTCTGCGGCGTGGGTGCGATGATGCCTCCGGCCCGCTGCGACGCGATCGACCGGCTGAACGAGACGCTGGTTGTCAAGGCTCTCGGTGAGAGGCTCGTGCGCACGCACCGTGTGCGGGCAGAGACGACTGTGGTCGAAGCGAACGTGTCCTATCCGACCAACTCGGGTCTGCTCCCCAAGGCCGTCACGAAGATCGTGCGAATCATCAAGCGCATCAAGACCGCCGGCGGGGTAACCCGGGCGAGGCTGCGCAACAGGACCCGCTCGGCCGGTCGGCGACTACGGGAGATCTCGGCGTTCGTACGGCGCCGCACCGACCAAGCGAGAGACGACGTCCTGGCTACGACGGGACGGCTCGCCGAACTCGCCGGCCG
>QWHP01000381.1 GCA_021404985.1 Actinobacteria bacterium ATB1 | reverse complement strand
CGGGTTCTCGAAGCTCGTTGCGGCTCTCCCCGGGGGGATCGTGGGCGCGACTGTGTCCGTCAGATACGTGCGAATGGCCGGTGTCCCGACGGCATGCTTCTCGGTCGAGCCCCAGCCTCTGAGCACGAAGACGTTGGGACTCGACTTCACGCGTGGCGGGTCGTTCTGCGTGTCGGAGGACGGAGTCCTCATGGCCCTCGAGGTGGCCGACTTCAGCTTCCGGGCCTTCGAATACTCCCTCGATGCGGATCCCGCGTCGTTCACCCTGCCGGTGGCGACATGAGTACGTATGCCACGGCACGGAGGCGCCGCTGGTTGGCTGCGCCGGTGGGCCTGGCCCTCCTACTGCTCCTCGTCATGGGCTGCTCCTCCGCCGACCCCGGTGAGGCGACCCGCCTCTCCGAAGGCCCGACCGCAGATCCCCTCATCGGCGACGTGGATCCCGGTGAGCCCGTCGCTCTCGTGGACCCGGAGTCGTACGGACTGCCTCCGCTCACGACTTTGCAGACCAATCCGCGTGGTGTCGCCAGGGGCCTCCTCGCCAGACAGACGGAGACCACGTGGTACATGCTCTGGCAGGTGCGCGACAGCACGGGCGACACCGTCGCGGACATCGTCGTGGAGCATCTGCCCGCCGAGGCTTCAGGCACCGGAAACCCCAAGTTCCACGTCCACGCGAGCGCCGGAACGGGGGACACGGGTGTCGTGCAGGTGTCCATCCTCGACGAGGGCCAGGGCGCACGCTGGTGCGCGCAGGAAGGTACGGGTCCCTGGGCTTGCGACGAGGGCGGCGAATACGCCGACGTGCTCTTCGACTTCCTCTCCCTCGACGGGTTCGCCGAGCTCTCGCGGCTGCTGAGCGAGGCCATCGCGATCCCGGGCCTCTCCGTGCAGTATGCGATGCTGGCAGACGTTCCGGCTGCCTGCTTCTACTTCGCACCTGTCCCGGAGGGTCTAGCCGGCGAGAGCGAGCAGGTCGACGTGAACCTCAGTCAGGGAGGCCACTTCTGCCTTTCGACGGAGGGCGTTCCGATTCGACTCGCAACGCCAGACTTGACGATCACCGCGGTCGAGTACTCCCGATCGGTCGACAAGGACCGCTTCGAGCTGCCCGTCTGAGACGGCGAGCGCACCGATCCCCGCCATGTCCGGGTTCTCGCAACGCCGGAATCCCCGATTGTCGAGCGCGTAGCCCGCGGCCGCGCAAGAATCCCCACCAACGGCCGATTCCTCTCGGATGGAGCCCCTGATCGGGCCCCTGATCGGGCCCCTGATTGGGAAGGATGTCGAACCCCGCGACGTTGACAATAGGACACTCAACTTTCAGAGTGCAGTAGATCGAATCCCTGGAGACCCGACGGATGGCGTTTGACCCCAACAAGCTGACGATCAAGGCGCAGGAGGCCCTCGGCGGGGCACGATCCCTTGCAGAGGACCGCAACCACCAATTCCTCGAGCCCGAGCACCTCCTGTACGCGTTGCTTTCCGATCCGGAAGGCATCGTGTATCCGCTCGTCGAGAAAGCGGGACAGAACCCGAGGACGTTGCGTGACCGCGTCGACGAGATCCTGAGCCAAATCCCCAAGGTCTACGGCGGCGCCGAGATCAGCGTTGCCAAGCCACTCCGGGAGGTGCTCGAGAAGGCGGACGAGGAGCGGATCGCTCTCGGCGACGACTACCTGTCGACCGAGCACCTGCTCCTCGCGATCGCCGAGCAGGGAGGGAAGGCGGCGAAGGTGCTCGCCGATACCGGGCTCAGCCGTGACCCCCTGCTCGCCGCCCTGCAGTCGGTGAGGGGGAGCCGAAAGGTCACGAGCCAGAACCCCGAGGACACCTTGGGGGCGCTCGAGAAGTTCGGCCGCGACATCACCGTCCTCGCACGCCAGGGGAAGATAGATCCGGTCATCGGCAGGGATGAGGAGATCCGCCGTGTCGTCCAGGTGCTCGCCCGGCGCACGAAGAACAACCCCGTGCTCATCGGGGAGCCCGGCGTCGGCAAGACAGCGATCGTCGAGGGCCTCGCCCTTCGCATCGCGTCCGGCGACGTCCCCGAATCACTCAAGAACAAGAGGCTCGTCGCGCTCGATATCGGCTCGATGGTCGCGGGCGCGAAGTACCGCGGGGAGTTCGAGGAGCGGCTCAAGGCGGTCCTCGAGGAGATCAAGGAGTCCGACGGGGAGGTCATCACCTTCCTCGACGAGATGCACACGGTCGTCGGGGCTGGCGCCGCCGAGGGCGCCATGGATGCCGCCAACATGTTGAAGCCGATGCTCGCGCGAGGTGAGCTCCGCATGATCGGGGCGACGACCCTCGACGAGTATCGCAAGCACATCGAGAAGGATGCCGCCCTCGAACGCCGCTTCCAGCAGGTCTTCGTGGGTGAGCCCTCGGTCGAGGACACGATCGCGATCCTCCGCGGGCTCAAGGAGCGCTACGAGGTGCATCACGG
This sequence comes from Actinobacteria bacterium ATB1, assembly GCA_021404985.1. GTDB lineage: Bacteria > Actinomycetota > Acidimicrobiia > UBA2766 > UBA2766 > QWHP01. The sequence continues at coordinate 772 of QWHP01000381.1, read as the reverse complement.
TGTGAGGATCCAGGACTCGGCACTCGTCAGCGCAGCGGTCCTGAGCCATCGCTACGTGACGTCGCGGTTCCTTCCCGACAAGGCGATCGACCTCGTCGACGAGGCGGCGAGCAAACTTCGCATCGAGATCGACTCGATGCCGACCGAGATCGACGTGGTGCAGCGCCGCATCAACCAGCTCGAGATCGAGAGGCAGGCTCTCCAGAAGGAGTCCGACGCCGCTTCGCAGGAGCGTCTCGCCGTGCTCGAAGAGGACCTGTCGAATCTCAAGGAGGACATGAGCGAGCTCATGCTCCGCTGGCAGAACGAGAAGGACAAGATCTCCAACATCCGTGCCCTGAAGGAGGAGCTCGAGGCCGCACGGACGCAGGCGGACCTCGCCGAGCGCGACGGAGACCTCGCGAAAGCCGCGGAGCTGCGCTACGGGCGCCTCCCCGAGATCGAGTCCCAGATCGAGGTCGAGAACATGGCCCTCTCCGAGATGCAGCACGAGAAGCGAATGCTGACCGAGGAGGTCACCGAGGAGGACATCGCCCAGGTCGTCGCGCGCTGGACGGGCATTCCGGTCAGCAAGCTCATGGAGGGAGAGAAGGAGAAGCTCGTCCATCTCGAGGAGCACCTCCACGAGCGCGTCGTCGGCCAGGACGAGGCGGTCACGGCCGTGTCGAACGCGATCCGTCGGTCGAGGGCTGGGCTCTCCGATCCGAACCGTCCGATCGGTTCCTTCCTGTTCCTCGGCCCGACAGGCGTCGGCAAGACCGAGCTTGCCAAG
>QWHP01000380.1 GCA_021404985.1 Actinobacteria bacterium ATB1 | reverse complement strand
ACACCAGCAGGTCGGGCAGGGCGGCGGTGGGGCCGGGGCCCGACTCGCCGTCGACGGAGAACCCTTCGGGCAGGGTGGTGATCGGTCGGGACTGCACCAGCCACAGCGAGCCCGCGGCATCGAAGGCCCACTCCATGTCCTGGGGTTCGCCGTAGTGGGCCTCCACGCGCTCGCCGAGGTTCGCGATCTCGAGGACCTCGTCGTCCGTGAGGACGCGGCGAGCACCTGCCGCCGGGTCGAGGTCGATGTGCGCTTCGCCATCCGGTGTGCGGGCGATCATGTGGGACTGGTGCCCTATGCGTGTCTCCACGATTCGATGCGTGGTGCGGTCGACCACATAGAGGTCGGGCTCGACCGCGCCGCTGACCACCACCTCCCCGAGGCCGAATGCGCCCTCGATCACGAGGCGGGTGCGGCTCCCGCTGGCCGGATCTGCCGAGAACATCACGCCCGCCTTCTCGGACTCCACCATGTGCTGCACGACCACCGCGATCGCCGGTTCGTCCGTGATCTTCCGGCTTGCCCTGTAGGAGACAACGCGAGGACCCCACACGGAGGCCCAGCAGTCGACGATGCGGCCGATGAGCTCCGTGTCCCCCCGCACGTTCGTGAACGTCTCGTTCATCCCCGCGAACGAGAAGCCGCCGGTGTCCTCCATCGTGGCAGAGGACCGCACTGCGACGGGGATATCGCTTCCCATCTCGTGGTAGGCGGCGAGGATCTCACCGGCGATGTCTCGGGGCATTCCCGCGTCATGGACCAGCGCGCGGAGCTCCCGGGTCGCTTTGTCGAGCGAGGCGGAGTCGTCGGGGTCCGCTTCGGAAACAACAGCCATGAGCCGGTCGCGGACCCCGCCTTCTTCCATCGCGGCGAGGTACGTGTCTGCCGTGACGACAAATCCACCGGGGACGGGCAGGCCGGCACGGGTGAGCTCACCGAGATTGGCGCCCTTTCCTCCGGCGGCTTCGACGTCTTCCTTGCCGAGCTCCTTGAACCATGCGATGTGTCGGGTCATGTGCGCATTCTTCCCGTTATGGAGGACCGCCGCTACCCGGCCGGACACCGGCTCAGGTCCCGACGGCGTCCCTCGAGAGGCGTCAGCTCCCGAGGGCTGCGGCACCGGCTCCCGCCCGCCGTCCGAAGAAGGTTCCGTCCCCGAGGGATATGCCGCTCACGTAGCCACCCCTTGAGATGCCCGCCGTGCAGCGCCCAGCCGCGAAGAGACCGGGAATCGGGTGTCCGCCACCATCGAGAACGCGTGACGTCTCGTCGGTCCGCAAGCCGCCGAGCGTGAAAGTCGCGTAGATGGTGCCCGACGCGGCACGGAGGTCGACCGCGCCGAAGAGGGGCTCGAGGGGCTCGACGAACTCGGCTCGCTTGTGGAACTCGGGGTCGTCACCGGACAGGGCATGGCGGTTGTACTCGGCGACCGTGTTCGCGAGGACGTCGGGCGGCAGCCCCATGTCCTCGGCGAGCTCTCCGACGGTCTCGGCAACCCAGTTGACCTGCATGCCGACGAAGTTCACCTCGAACTTCGACTCGTCCGTGACGTAGTAGACCTCGCCTCCGCGGCCTAGAAGTGCGCTCTGGCCGAGGTGCCCGATGTAGCTGTCCTCGTTCACGAAACGCCGGCCGGACGAATCGACGAGGATCCCCTTTGCCATCTTCTGGGGGATGGTGAGCGGAAGGGCACACTCGACAGTGGACATGCCGGCGACGGCTGCCCCCACTCCCTGGCCCATCCGGATCGCGCGCCCGTCGTCCGCGTCCGTTCCCAATCTCCGTTGTTGAACACGAACCCCCCTCCGGCGAGGACTACCCCGCCGCGCGCACGGACGGTGTGGTCTGATCCGTCTCGACTGCACGATACGCCGACCACTCTGCCGTCCGAGTCGACCACGAGGCGCTCGGCCCGAGCTTCGGTCGTCACCTCGGCCGACGTGCGACCGACGGCTTCGATCAGGCGATCCATGAGGAACCCCCCGGCGGTGTCCGGGAACTGCGGATGATGCCCCCGAGGTGCGGGACGGGCAACCTCGCTATTGGGCCAGGCGAGCTCGCCCCCGCAGTAGATGAGCCCGGCGTCAGTGGGCGGCTCGCGGCTCGGCTCCGGATAGAACTCGGCCGTGAAAGGAACCCCGTGCTCCATGAACCAGTGGAAGTGGGCGACGCTCTCCTGGCAGTAGGCGTGGACCTTGGGGACGTCGGCGTCCGGTCCGCACGCGTGCACCAGGAACGCCTCCATGTTGTCTGGATCGTCCTCGAACCCGCACACTTCCTGGACCGGCGTTCCACCACCCAGGTAGATGAGCCCCCCCGACAAGGCGGAGGTCCCACCTCCCGCCATCTGCCTCTCGAGGACGCGGGTCTCAGCCCCCGCTTCTGCTGCAGCGATCGCGGCTGCCGCCCCCGCAGCGCCGAGCCCCACAATCACGACGTCCGTCTCCGCGTCGAAATGAGCCACAGATTCCGCGGCCACGGGTTCGAGTGGGGATAGGTGTGCCTGGCCCTCCAAGCCGCTCAGGCTACAGGGATATAGTGCGGCGAACGGATCGGGATCGTACGAATCACGACCGGAGACCGGAGGGGAATCATGCCGAAGATGACGAGCTACACGACCGGGCAGTTCTCGTGGGTCGACCTCATGTCGTCCGACACAGCTGCCCACCGGGACTTCTACACCGCACTCTTCGGGTGGGACTACAGGGAGGAACCAGCCGACGACACCTACGTCTACACCCTGTTCACCAAGGACGGACTCGATGTGGCAGGGATGGGGGGGATGCCCGAGCCGATGCGCCAAGCCGGGGCCCCGTCCATGTGGCAGTCCTACGTCACGGTCGAGAATGCCGACGAGGCCGCGCAGCGGGCCCGTGACGTCGGGGGCGCAACGCCGATGGGCGGGGCCTTCGACGCGCTGGAGTCGGGGCGCATGGCATTGGTCGCCGACCCGCAGGGCGCCATGCTCTCCGTGTGGGAGCCCAGGAACCACATAGGAGCCCAGATCGTGAACGAGCCCGGCACCTTCTGCTGGAACGAGCTCCTCACGAACGACGTGGAAGGTGCGAAGCGCTTCTACGGCGACATGTTCGGATGGGCGTGCACGACCTCGGACTCCGGCGGGATGGTCTACACGGAGATCAGCAACGACGGCGACCCCAACGGGGGAATGATGGAGATCATGGAGCAGATGGGCCCCGTACCGCCGCACTGGGCCGTGTACTTCGCGGTCGAGGACTGCGATACGTCGGTGGCGAAGGTCGAGGAGCTCGGCGGCCGGGTGAACGTGCCCCCGACCGACATCAGGCCCGGGAGGTTCGCGCACGTGTCCGACCCGCTGGGGGCCGTCTTCTACGTGATGAAGCTCAACCTGGCTTGACGTCGGGGGCGAACCAGCCGGGGACGACTCCGTGGAGGGTCATGAGCTGGGAGCAAGTCGCGAGAAGCCGCCGGTTCTCGTCCCAGAGGTGTGTCTCGGTCGTGCAGTAGCCCTCGTCAGCCCAATCGGACCTGTAGTCGGCGAGGAGCCACGGGTTGGTCGACTCGGGGCGTCCGAGGAAGTGGACGGTCATCTGCACGCTGGACATCACGTGGAAGTCGTCCGGACCGAGCTTCGTCCAGACGGCAGGCCCGGGGAGGTCGGCCGCGACGAGGAGCGCTAGCGGATCGAAGTGTCCGAGGTGCAGCGGCGGCTCGCGGAACCGCAGCCACCGGCACACCCGGGCGGGCGCCCCGGGTCTCCAATCGACGTCCCATGGCAGAGCGCCGAGCGCCTTGCGGCGGTCGAGTCTCTCGAAGACGGGAGGCATCACGGACGGGAGCGCCTCTCCGAACGGCGAGCCCTCCGGGTCGGCACTCCGTGGGTCCGGGACGTCGGGCCAGGGCAGATCGGTGTAGGTCACGCCGACCCCGCGATCGCGGCCGAAAGCTGCGACCACGTCCAGGCGGACGTCGTCGGCGGTGTCCGGCCCGCCGCGGTCCCTGACCTCTGCTCGGGTTTGGACCACGTTCTTGCCGAGCCGCACGACATACGTGCGGATCTCCACCTCGTCCGTGTCGATCGAGGACGGGAACGCCACTGTTGCCGTTCGCGGGGCGAGCCGGGCGTCGTCGAGATGCTCGCGGGCGGCAGACAGAGCGAGTGCAGCCATGACCCCACCGTGCGGGCGCGGGATTCCCCGCCAGTCGGGTTCGACGCGGCCGAGCCACCTGCCAACACCCGCAGGCCGAACGGCAACGGCCTTCGCGAACGGGGCCACGTGATCTGCGCCTTCAATCATCACGACCGAGCGTAAACAGCCTGGAGTCGGCGGTGCCAGGCAGGCCTGTCAGTCCGCGAAGGCGGCCACCTCCCTTGCCCGCACGCCAGTCGTACGGGGGTGTTGGTCTTGGACCGGCGGTGGTCGTGGGGTCCCTAGGATCGGCCCGTGTTCGTGTGGGACCGGATGCGCACGCTGCCGGAAACGACAGGAGCCACCCCGGCTGTCTCACAGGCTGTGCGGGGCGGTCTTCTCTGGGCGGCCTTCCTCGCCACGGGGAATCCTCACCGGAAAGACTCTGTACGGGTTCCAGGCGGGATTCCTCGGCTGGATCGTCGCGTTCACGGACGACCCTCGTGGGAATCTGGCGGCGACGCGGCGGTGCGGCCGTCATAACCGGGATAGGGGCGGTGACCACTGTCGTCGGATCCCTCGCAGGCGCCTTCGTGGCGGCTTCGGCGGTCACGACTGCGATCTTCGCGTTCGGTGTCGGCCTCTTCGTGTTCCTGGGTCCGGCGGGGAGCAGACGCGCGTTCGTGATCATGTTCATGACGCTGTTCGCCGTCGGACAGCCCTCATCGGGCGGTACCGTCATCGGGCTGGGTGCCGCAACGGTTGTGGGTGGTATGGCGGGTGCGCTTCTGATCGTCTTGACCGCACCATTCGAGCGGCGCCGGCGGTCGGGGTTCGTGGTGGCGCGTCAGTATCGCATGGCATCCGATGTGGCGGGCATGTTTTCCGTCTCGGTG
>QWHP01000379.1 GCA_021404985.1 Actinobacteria bacterium ATB1 | reverse complement strand
ACGACTTCGAACTCGAATGGGGCGAGCGCTACCCGGCCATCGTCGAGCTCTGGCGACGCAACTGGGACCGCTTCGTGCCCTTCCTCGCCTTCGACCCGGCGATCCGCAAGATCATCTACACGACGAACGCGATCGAGAGCCTCAACTACCAGCTGCGCAAGGTCACCAAGACACGCGGGCACTTCCCCACCGAGGACGCCGTCTACAAGATCCTCTACCTCGCCATCAGAAACATCGGCAACACCCGCGGAGGCGACCTCGGAACCGGCACGCACGGCTGGAAACGAGCACTCAACGCGCTCGCCATCGCATTCCCCGGACGACTCACAATATGAAAGACACTCACGTCCTTACACAAACCACTTGACAAGCCCCGGTCTCTTTTTCTTCGAACACGTCGGAGTCACGTAGGTCTTTGCGGGCCGCGTAGACCTTCGCCGCGCGCAGCAGGTCCTCGTCCACGTACACCGTCGTCTTCTTCCGAGCCAAACCCACTTCATGACAGAAAACCGTCACGCTGGCGTAGCTGTTCCTCGATTTGGCCTGAGCCTGGCTTCGTCCTGGCCGGGAGCCGCGGGCCGCAGCGCAGCGCAGGCCGGCGGCGGACGGCCCTTGAGGCGAGTAGGGAAAGTTCTCACGAATCGGGCCCGAACCAGCACAACCCGGACACGCCGGTTTCGGGGCGCTCCGCGATGAGTGTGGGTTGGGAGATGTTCCCAGGGCGGTTCAGACCGAATCGTTGTCCTCACCGACACGGCGAGCGCCGTCTGCCCGGGCACGTTCGGTCATCGACTTGCGGGGAAGAGCGAACTCGTTCTGCTCGGTCCAGGTCTTGGCCGGACATGCCGGTTCCGCACACGACCAGATCCGCTTGTTCCACACCAGGACGGCGGGACGCCCGGCGATCTCCAGATCCCGAAGCTTCGCCTTGCGGCGGTCCTTGGCCCGGCCCGCACCCCACAGCCCGGACAGCCCACGACTGTGGCTGTCGTCTCGACCATCACCCACACCTCGCCGCTACTGCCCTCCCCGTCGGGGCAGTCCACGAGCGACACGGCCCTCAAGCCGAACTCGTCGATGTCGAGCAGACGTGCGAGCAGCTCTGTTGTAACGTTTTCCACGGCATGGGATCTCCTGTCTTGCTTGTAGTGACACCGCAAGACTCGCGGGATCTCAGGCCACCAACGCGGATAGGTGAATCCAGCTACTCCAGACGACTGGAAATCATTCCCAACCCAGCTTCATCGCGGAGACCCACTAATCCCTGGATCCGCCGGTTCGCTCACGGTATGGTGATTGGTATGGCATCGAAGAAGGTCACGATCACTCTCGACGAGGAACAGATCGGTCGAATCCGAGCCTTGGTGCACGCCGGGAAGGCGTCCAACGTCTCGGCTTTCGTACGCCATGCCGTTGGTGTTGCCCTCGACGACGTCGCCGGCTGGGGCATGCTCTTGGCGGCTGCCTTGGAGGAGACTGGGGGTCCCCTCACGGCTGACGAGAAGATCTGGGCCGATGAAGCGCTCGGTATCGGCAAGCGACGCAAGCGGTCCGCCGCCTGATGGCTGGGATCACATTCGATGCCGGGGGTCTGATCGCGTTGGATCGCAACGATCGTCGCGTGATCGTGCTGCTTGCCCGCGCTGCGGAGATGGACGCTCGCGTGACGGTTCCAGCGACGGCTCTCGCCCAGGCGATACGTCGTCCCGACCGCCAGGCGCGGCTTTCGCGGTTGATCCGTCAGCCGACCACCGACGTTGTCCCACTCGACCGCGTCGACGCGACCAGCGTCGGCATACTCCTTGCTGCAAGCAAGACGACCGACATCGTGGATGCTCATGTGGTGATCTGCGCAAGACGTGGAAACGATCGAGTCGTCACCTCGGACCCCGACGATCTGCGGCGCCTCGACCCGCAGATGCAGGTGGTCACCTGCTGAGTTCTCGAACGGATCGGGGCGCGAATGTCAGCTGGGCAGCCAGACGTGTGGTCCGTCTGGAGGGACCCCGTTCGGTGGTCCAGGTCTCATGAGAGTTGGGCTTGCTGTTGGTGGGTGGCCGACCGCAGCGCCTCTGGCAGATCCCGCATCGGCCCTGCCGCCCCACGAAGGGACGCACCCTGGCCACGATCGCCGTCCCGAGCCGATGCCCTTCCTCGATCTCGACAGCCTCGATGCCAGTACGCTCGACCCCGAGCAGCCCACGCCATACCCTCGAACGTGACACGCCGCCTCCCAGCTCTACGAATCCAACCGTTGAACAGTCGGAAACGTGGACAGGAAGCGGCGTGTCGCCGCGTCAGACCAGCTCGACCACCCACGGACCTACCGAAGACCCGAGTTTGTTCACCCCCACGCCGAGGCCGTCGTGGGGAGCGACCTTGTTGACCAGGCCATCTCGAAAGCCTTTCGGTCGTGGAGCGGCGGCACAGCAACTGCGCACAATGATATTGTTGTGGGATGCCGATACCCTGGTATGACGACTTCGGACGGCTCCCACCTGGCGAGCACGTGGCTACGTGGGGCGAGGTCGTTGACCGGTTCGGATGGAACCCATGGCGCCGTCGACTCCTGGACGGGTTGGCCGAAGCCATGCACCTGCTCGCGCTCGCTGGATGCAGAGGGCTGTGGCTGAATGGGAGTTTCGTCACGGCCAAAGAAGAACCGGCGGACTTCGATGCCGTGTGGGACCCCGCAGGCGTCGACATCGATCTGCTCGATCCCATCCTCCTCGACTTGTCAGGCGGACGAGCGGTGCAGAAGGCACGCTTCGGCGGCGAGTTGCTCCCGAACGTGGTCGAAGCCAAGAGCGGTCTGCGCTTCTCCGACTTCTTCCAGAACGAACGTGACACCACACGAAAAGGCGCGTCCTCGACATCGAGCCCGTGAAGGGGGACCCATGATCACGAACGAGACCCAGTACCGCGCGACGGCCGCGCACCTCGGACAGTTCGAGGAGGCTCTCGCCAACCTCGAGGCAACCGCTGCACAAGCACCCGATGCGAAACTGCGGACACTCGAAATCGACGCCATCAAGGCGCGGATCGCCAGAGGCTGGACACAGCGTGACCTTGCAGAGCGCCTCGGAGTGGCCGAGCAGCAGATCCAGCGATACGAATCCACGCAGTACACCTCCGCCAGCCTCGCCCGCCTCTCCGACATCGCCAAGGCCCTCGACATCGACGTCCGAGAAACCGTATCCCTACGCAAACCAGGCGCAGCATGATGTGCAATAGCCACGACCATCGGCTCCAAACAGGTCATGCTGGGCGAGTTCCAGTGGTGACGGCTACACGTGAGTCTTGAGTCTCCACCGGTCAGAGCGTGATGGCGGGCATGATGCCCGCTGTACACACATAACCCTGACCAGCGGAGGCCCCCAGCATGCCAGTCCCACCGTTGACTCTGCTCGAACGCGAGGAGATCCGTGCCGGGATCGAACGTCTCGGGACGGACGAGGAGATCGCCGGCCGGCTCGGCCGTCACCGCACCACGATCAACTCCGAGATCAACCGTAACGGCGGCCGAGGGGCATACTCGGCGGTGACCGCCCAGCAGCGCGCCGCGCCGATGCGCAGCGGCGCCGACCCAAGACCCCGAAGCTTGTCTCGTTCCCGGAGGTGGCGGCGCACGTGACGGCCCGGATCGAGGCGAAGGACTCGCCGATGACGATCTCGATCGAGCTAGCGCGTGGCACACACGGGATAACGGGATCGATCTCGCATGAGTGCATCTACCAGGCCGTCTACGCGCACGGGAAGCGGGGCCTGCGACGCGGCCTGCACGAGTGTCTGCACCGGCGGCGCCGCTGCCGCAAACGTCGCCGGCCCCGTGGTAGCGAGACCACGAAGGTGAGCCCGTTGGGCGAGTTCAACCTCATCGGCCTGCGGCCCCCGATCGCGCTCGTGTATTGCGTCTGAGATCACCGCGGAGGGTCCGCTGAGGGTGAACCCAACTCTGGCAGGTTCAGCCTGGCCTATCAGAGGAGGGAACGATGACAGCGACACCTACGGAGAGTGGCAACGGGAGGCGGCCTCGGCGGGTGCTTTCCCCGGAGACGAAGTGGGAGATCTTCCTCAACGTGACCTCTGGGCAGATGAGTCAGGCCGACGCTGCTCGGCATTGGGGGGTGGACGTGGCTGTGATCATCAAGATACGCCGTACGGTCAAGGACGCCGCGTTGGTCGCGCTGTCTCGCAAGCCAGGCCGTCAACGTCGAGAGCGCGATTGGGAGCTCGAGGCGGCCCGTCAGGAGATCACCGATCTGACCGAGGCGATCAAGGCCCAGGCTGTCGAGCTGGGGTTGTTGCGGGGAAAAGCACGTTGGGCTTGACGGCTGGCCCGCCGCCCCGCCATGTCGATGTCGAGGTCAAGGAGCGGATCCTCAAGCTCGTCGACGAGGCCCGTCACCGCAGACATGAGCCACACCCGGACATGTCGGATCCTGGGTGTGCCCGACGACCGGCTGCACCGTTGGCGACATCGCCTGCGCACGACCGGCACGCTCGGAGAGGAGGGAGGAGGAGGAGAGGACGGGCGCCGGGCGGGGTCGCCTTGCATGCCCTGCTCGACTGGGAGGTGGCGGCGATCCTGGACCTGGCCGAGGACTGGGGAACCATCGACCGCTCACATCGCAAGCTCGCCCACCGCGGCTCACGCCTCGACTTGGTGCACGCCTCGGGGCACGTGTCGGAGTCGACACTGCGCCGTGTCCTCATCGCCAGCGGCCAGACCCTGCCAGAGCCACCCCAACGCAAGGCGGTTCCAGCCCGGAACCTGCCTGAGTGGGTCACATGGGCACCGAAGCGGATCTGGCAGTACGACGTGACACACTTCTCGGGCTGCGCGCGCCTGGCGGTGTTCGGGATCGTAGATGCCGTGAGCCGCTACTGGATCGACACGCTCATCTCCGTCGAGGAGACCTCCAGCCAGGTCAAGGTGCTCTTCGCCCAAGCCCTCCAAGACCAGGGCCTCCTCGACCTCCTCACCCCCGAACGAATCGACCTGCCCGCCGAGAACCCACACCGGCCGATCCTGCTCGCATCCTCTGACAACGGCCCCCAGATGAGATCGGACTCGACACGGGAGTTCATGGCCCTCGTCGCCATCGCCCAGCACTTCGGACGGCCCCACACCCCAACCGACCAGGCCTTCATCGAGACACTCTGGGGACACATCAAGGGCGAATGGCCCCACCTCGACACCATCGACGACCCCGCCATCCTCGAAACCGAGCACGACCATGTCCGCCTCGAATACAACACGGTCAGGCCTCATGCCAGCATCGGCTACGTCACACCCCAAGACGAACATCTCCGCCGCGGCGACACCATCCGCCAAGCCCGCCGCCAAGGACTCCAAGAATCACGCAGAGCGCGAATCGAGCACAACCGACAGCAACACCAGAACCGCCAAGAGAACCGGCCATGATTGGTTTCATTAACCGGCCACCTCCGCGGAAA
>QWHP01000378.1 GCA_021404985.1 Actinobacteria bacterium ATB1 | reverse complement strand
CATCCTGAACGAGCACAACTATCTCGGCGGCAAGGTCAAGGTCAACAAGCATGTGTCCTACGACCTCTTCAAGGAGAAGATCGCCGATCCTCTCGGCCTCGACGTCTACGAGGCCGCAGAGACCTGCCTCGAGTTGCTGAACGTGATGATGCGTGAGCACCTCGTCCGCAGCCTCATGGTCGGCCACGACCTCCGGGACTACGTCCTGCTCGGTTACGGCGGTGGAGGGCCGCTCCACCTCCTGGGCTACGCGGGCGACTACCCGTGGAAGTCGATCGTCACCGTCCCGCATGCCGGCGCCTTCTCCGCTTGGGGAGGGGCCTGCATGGACTACTCCTACCGGCGCCACAAGAGCGTACAGACGATGATCACGCCGGACCTCGACGACAACATGAAGGTCGCGTACCTCCAGCCCGTCGTCATGGCATGGGACGCACTCGAAGAGGAGCTTCTCGAGGAGCTCAAGGGCGAGGGTTTCAGCAAGGACCAGATCGCGACCCAACGCGTGGTCTACATGAAGTACCTCGGTCAGCTCGACGACATCGAGGTCGTGTCTCCCGTCGACCGCGTCGAGTCGATCGCCGACGTACGCGAGCTCATCCGGGCATACGAGGACCAGTACACGAAGATGTTCTCCCTCGTGGCCAAGCCCGAGGTCGGCATGTACCAAGTCACAGAGGTCTGCGTGGTCGCAAAGGTCGACACCGTCAAGCCGCGGTTGCGCAAGCACGAGCTCGCCAAACGCAAGCCGTCCAAGGACGCCCACAAGGGAAAGCGGCCCGTCTTCCAGCACGGCCGCTGGCACGACGCCGACATCTGGAGGATGGAGGATCTCGTGCCCGGAAACGAGATCGACGGTCTCGCCGTCATCGAGGCTTCGAACACGACCCTGTTCGTCCCGCCTGAATGGCATGTGCGCATCGACGAGTACGACATCTACTGGATCGAGAGGAAGGACAGGTGATGGGCGAGCTCTCACTGCTTGAACAGCTACGCGCCAACGACGAGGCCCTGGCGAAGACCGGTTCGCTCTTCGGTCTCGAGACCCTCCATCGCAAGGAGTCCGATCCCGGCACCTACGAGGCTCTCTGGCACATCCTGTCCAACCTGTGCAACCTCGCCTGGGAGGTCGGCTGCCGGGTGTCCTCGTCCCCAATCGCGGTCGAGGGAGGCGACGCCCTCTGGGCGCTCAACCTCCCGACCGGCGAGGCAGTCTGTGTCTCGCGTGGCATCACGGCCCACCCTGGCCTCCTCGCAGACATGATCCGCAACTTCATCGAGCTCGGTTACGAGGAGTATCCCGGCTTCCACCAGGGGGACATCTTCGAGAACAACGACCCCCACTACGGCGGTATCCACGGGCCGGACTTCGACATGGCAATGCCGATCTTCTACGAGGACGAGCTCGTCGCCTGGGTGAGCTGCGTCACTCACGTCTCGGACTGCGGGTCGGTCACGCCCGGTTCGGTCGGATTCCTCAACCCCGACTGCTACTCGGACGGCCTGTGCATCTCGATGGAGAAGGTCGGTGAGAACGACCAGTTCTACCCCTGGTACGAGAAGCGGATCCGCTCCCGAACACGCACCCCCGACTTCGTCCTCGGCGATGCCCGCGGGCGCCTCGCCGGCTGCGTGTCGCTGCGCGACCGCCTGATGGACGTCATCGACAAGTACGGGATCGACTTCTTCCGTGACGCGACCAAGGAATACGTCGAGGACAGCCGTAGGTATGCGGTCGCCCGCGTCAAGACCCAGACTGTGCCGGGGCGAATCCGCAAGTCGCAGTTCAAGGACCTTGCCATGAAGGGCAAGAACCACATCCTCGGCAAGCAGGACGTCGACTGCCTCTTCAACCTCCCGATGGAGGTCGAGATCGACGTCGACGCCAATGTGAAGTTCTCGTTGCGCGGGGCCAGTGGAACGGTGCCCTTCGGCGAGAACATCAGCCCGACGGCGCTCAAGTCGGGTCTTCTCAACGGCTACTCCCACATCATCGGCTTCGACATGTTCAACTCGGGTCCGACGGCTGCTTGGGAGGTCGAGCCAGCACCCGCCGGGTCGTGGGCGAACCCATTCGAAGTCGACTGGTCGGCGTCGTCGGGTGTCGCCTGGGCGCCCGCCGTCATGTGGATGAGCAACCTCTACGAGGTGTTCGGCCGTCTCTTCCAGATGCGCGGCTTCGTCGAGGAGATGGCGGCCGGCGCAGCGACGACCATGACCGCCGAGTTCGCAGGGATAACCCAGCTCGGCTACTACCTCGCCGGACTGACCCTCGAGCAGGCAAGCAACGGTTCCCCGGCGAGAGGCTTCGCGGACGGCGAGAACAGCGCGTGGTGCATCTACACGCCGAACGCCGACTTCGGGAACGCCGAGGTGACAGAGCTCTACTACCCGATCCTCTACCTCGGCCGGAACATCGAACCGGATTCGGGCGGTTACGGGAAGTATCGTGGCGGACTCGGCCACACGGCGGTGTGGATGGTCTATGGCACTCCCGGACTCGAGTACCAGTGCGGCTGCGCCGGCATGCGGGCGAAGATCGTGGCCAACCACGGCATGTACGGTGCCTACCCGACCTGGCCGGATGCACCGAGCTACGCGCACGACACCAACGTCAAGGAGCCCATCGAGGAGAAGCAGCCACTCGTGCACGAGCGCGGTCCCGCGGATCGTCCCACGCTCGAAACGGCGATCAAGGCACGTGATCTCCAGACGCACCCGATCGCACCGTTCGTGACGCACGAGGAGCTCCAGAACTACGACATCATCGTGCACCCGATCTCGGGCGCCCAGGCGATGGGTGACCCGATCGAGCGCGACCCGGAGGCGATCGAGGAGGACCTGAACAGGGGTTGGACGGCCGAACGTGTCGCCCGGGACGTCAACGGTGTCGTCTTCTCGTCGAACGGTCAGTACTCCGTCGACCGGACCGCTACCGAGAGGAAGAGAGCGGAGATCCGCGAAGAGCGCAAGCGCCGAGCGGTGCCGTTCAAGGAGTGGTGGACCGACGAGCGTCGCAAGGTGATGGAGAAGGAGAACATGGACCCGGCCGTGCTCACGATGTGGCGCACGTCCATGACGCTCTCACCGGACTACGGGGACGAGATTCGGAAGTTCTGGGACCTGCCCGCAGACTTCGAGTTCTGACCAGGGAGGCTCGTGATGGCGCAGTTCGATAAGGCTGATGTCGAGAAGTTGGTCGATGGGGTTCTTCCTTGGACTGCTGTTCAGGAGATGATGAAGAGCCCGA
>QWHP01000377.1 GCA_021404985.1 Actinobacteria bacterium ATB1 | reverse complement strand
ATACTCGGGATGCTCACGGACACGGAGAGGGAACTGCTGCGGGCGACCGAGTCGCAGGAGCTCGGGAAGCTCGACGAGGACGGCCTAGTCGAGCTCCACGACAGGGCGCGCCGGGCTCGGAACAAGTACTCGAAGCTCTACCGGCGCCGGGCTTCGGGCCAGGTGAGGCGCGACGCATCCAGGGCCTGGGCGAGCAAGGAGCATGCTCGGACCGCCACCAAGGCGGAGGTTTTCGAGGACGCCCTGGCCCGTGTGTCTCGTGCCCTCGCCCGGGCTGCGAAGGCAAGCGCAGACGAACTGCGTGCCGAACGTCTCGCTGCGGCCAGGAGCACCCAGTCGGGCGCCCCGAAGGCCGCCGGCAAGGCCGCCGGCAAGGCCAGGAAGTCGGGAGCGCCGATGCCACGTGGCTCCGCCGTAGTGCATCGGCGAACAGGTTCGCGCAGCGCCGGATCCGGGACGCGCAAGACCCCCATCGGCCAGAAGACGAGGGCGTCCGCGCGAGCGCAGACGAAGCGATCCCAGGCCAAGCGCGACAGTCGCTGATCCACAGGGCGATTGGGCTCGCTTGCGGCTCCGGACTGTACTTTCTGCCCATGCTCCTGACGATCGACGTCGGTAACACCCAAACAGTCGTCGGGATCTTCGAGGGTGAGGATCTCGTCGAACACTGGCGGATGTCCTCTGTCGAGGACCGGACTTCCGACGAGTGGGCCTTGCTCGTCGGCAACGTCCTGCAGATGGCGGATCTCTCGTTCTCCAAGCAGGTGACGGGGGTTGCCATCTCTTCAGGCGTGCCTCGTGTGACCCAGGCGCTCAAGGAGATGACCGAGCGCTACTTCTACTTCGCGCCCATCGTCGTCGAGCCGGGCGTCCGCACAGGTATGCCGATCCTCTACGACAACCCCAAGGAGGTCGGCGCCGACCGCATCGCGGACGCTGTCGCGGCGATCACGTTCTACGGCGGACCCGCGATCGTCATCGACTTCGGCACTGCGACAGTCTTCGACGCGATCAGCGAGAAGGGCGAGTATCTCGGCGGAGCCATCTGCCCGGGCGTGCAGGTGTCGGCCGCCGCCCTCTTCGCAGCCGCAGCCGGACTGCGCCGTGTCGAGTACACCGCTCCGCGGAGCGCCATCGGTCGTTCGACGACGGAGTCGCTCCAGTCCGGGATCGTGTTCGGCACCGTCGGCCTCGTCGAGGGGATGGTCGCACGCATCCGAGAGGAGCTCGGCGGTGCAGCCGTCACGATCGCGACCGGCGGACTCGCCGAAGTCGTCATCGACCAGACCGACGTCGTCGACCACCACGAGCCCTGGCTGACATTGCATGGGCTGCGACTCATCTACGACCGCAACACCTCCTGAGGACGGCTCGGTGGGGGAGATGAAAATGCTCCGCCCGGTCCCCTCGGTCCTCCTCGCGACCTGTCCCGACTGCGTTGCGCCGGGCACTCGCAGTTCGGGACGGTATGTGTCGGTTCCCTGGCTGCACGAGCACGAAGGTCGAGGTGCACCACCGACGGCACTGGTTCCACGGTGGCGAGACGTCCCCGGGGAACCTCGTCAGCTACTGCAGGTGACACCATCGCTGGGTGCACGAAGGCGGCCGGCACGTCCGTCCCGGACCCGACGGGACCTTCGTTCTCCTAGATACCGATGGTGATGCGTATCCCGCCCAGCTCCCCTGGAAAGGCAAATCCGAGCTCCTCACGGAAACCCCCGACCACGCCGGCATCCACGCCGGCACCTGCATACCCATGATCGACGGCAACCCCCGTCGACTACGACTCCGTCGTCGACACGCTCATGCTGAGCGGTTGATCGCCCTTCCCAGTGGGTGCTCAGACGACAGCCGTGTAGCCGCCGTCGACGGCGAGGGCCTGCCCCGTCACGTAGCGGGCGTCGTCGCAGCAGAGGAAGGCGACGGCGGCTGCGACGTCGTCGGGCTCGCCCACGCGTCCCATCGGGATCTTCGAGACCATCTCGTCGCGAAATCCGGGCATGGCGTCGAACGGTGCCGTCATCGAGGTCGCCGTGTATCCGGGGTTCACACAGTTGGCGCGAATGCCGTGCGGCCCTCCCTCATGGGCGAGGGACCTGCACAACCCCAGCAGGGCGGTCTTCGCGGAGCAGTAGGCAGGGAGCATCATGTTGCCGGTGAGTCCCTCGACGCTCGACGTGAGCACGATGGCGCCACCCCCCGTCCTCTTGAAGGCAGGCAGCGCAGCCTTGGCCGTGCGGAACACGCCGTGCAGGTCGACGTCGATCACGTCGAGCCAGTCGCGTTCGTCGACGAACTCCACCGGGCCGATCTTGACGATCCCGGCGTTGGCGACGGCGAAGTCGAGCCGGCCGAACTCGCTCTCGGCCCGCTCGGCGGCGGCGACGCAGTCCGCCGCCGAGGTCACGTCCGTGGTCTGAGTCACCGCCCGGGGACTGTCCGCGGACCCGGAGTCCCCCGCCGACTTCAGCAGCGCCACGGTCTCGTCGAGGCCCGACGCGTTGAGGTCGCTGAGTACCAGGCTGGCCCCTTCGGAGAAGAGGCGAAGGGCGATGGCACGTCCGAGGCCGGAAGCCGCTCCCGTGACCCAGCCGGCACGTCCCACGTAGCGTCGGGCCTGTGGCCCCTCCGATGCCGACATGTCTGTCAGCCGTTCAGACGAGCCACTGCGGCCAGACCGGGAAGATGCTGTGCTCGGCGACACCGGTGCCGACCTCGCCGGTCTCCTCGACCTCCCAGTCGACGAAGGCCTCGTAGCAGTCCATCCGGTTCTCGAGGTCGTTCTCCGCCCGGTTCCAGAGCTTGATCGTCCCGTGGTGGCTCGTGTTGCGGACGTGGATCACCTCGCCGTCGGGCATCGTCAGCTCGTAACGCCAGCCCGTCGCACTCCGGCACTCCGGCCCGTTCGTGGGCTCGATCCACGCCTTGCCGGCGAGCATCGGACGGCTCCCGTCCTTGTCGGACACGAAGCCGCCGAACGTCTTCTCATCGTCCGCGTACTCGTTCTGGAAGTAGAGGCCGAAGACGTTGATGTGCCTGTCGTCCAACTGGATGGACGGCCAGTAGTGGGCGGGTACGTGGCTCTCCTTCACGACCCACGCCTGATCCTCACTGAACCGGTCCGACCACGTGTGGTCGCGGTGGGACCAGCAGTCGATCTCGCGAGTGTCTCCACTCGCCTTTCCACCCCGCACCTCGAACGTCCCCGTGCAGTTCATCGCCTGCTCGTAGTGGCCCGAGTGGAATGGGTAGGCGACGGCGAGTGGG
>QWHP01000376.1 GCA_021404985.1 Actinobacteria bacterium ATB1 | reverse complement strand
AGCGAACAACCACCCGGGCGGATCCAGACACCACAGAGCTGACTGAATCCACCCACGTGGAGCGAACAACCACCTGGGTAGATCCAGACACCACAGAGCTGACTGAATCCACCCACGTCGAGGGTGCCGGGGCCGGGGCGGGCCGGAGTGGTTCAGAGGCGCTCTGCGCCGACGAGGCCGAGAACCTCGTTGCAGCCGTCCTCGATCATCGAGGCGCGGGCGTCGCGCAGGATCTTCTCGATCGGGTACTCGCGGCTCAGGCCGTTGCCGCCGAAGATCTGGAGCGCCTCGCTCGCAACCTCGAACGCCGTGTTCGTCGACGTCACCTTCGAGGCGATCGCCATCTCGAGCCGTGCGGGTGCCTGCAGAGTGTTGGTGTGGATGGCCCGCCGGTTCAACGCCCGCGCTGCCTCTACCTTGCGGAACATCGTGAAGAGGCGGCCCTTGACGCTCTGGTGCTCCATGATCGGCACGCCGCCCTGGACACGGTTCTTGGCGTAGTCGAGTGCGAGGTCGAGCGCCGCCTGCGCCACGCCGACGAAGATCGAGCCCATCCCACCATTCGCCGCACTCAGGACCATGTCGGCACCGAAGCTCATCATGTCGCTGTTGATGACCATGTGGTCGGCAGGCACCCGAACCTCGTCGAAGAAGATCTCACCCTGGTTCAGGGCCCGCTGGCCGAGCTTGTCGAGGGGCTTGCCGCGTGTGACGCCGGGCACGTCGAGGGGCACGACGAAGGCGGCGCTTCCCTGCTTGCCATCACCCATGTCGACCGAGCAGAAGAGCGCGGCGTCCGTCGCGATGGTCCCGTTGGACACCCAGGCGGACTTCTGCCCCCTGATCACGAAGTCGTCGCCCTCCTTCACAGCGGTGCAGTTCGGCGTGCCGGGAACGTCCGCGGAGTGCTTCAGGTAGTAGATGAGATCGCTGCCGTGGTCCGGTTCGGTGATCGGCCAGCAGCCGATCCGGTCCTCGGCGCTGACGCGCTCGACGAGCTCGGGATTCCCCGAGAGCCCTGCAAGCATTCGTGGGAACCCCGAGACGCCGAGGCTGATCGCGAGGCCGGCGTCGCCCCAGCCCATCTCCTCCGCGGTGATGCAGCGGATCCGTGCCTGTTGCGCAGGCGTGAGGTCCGTTCCGGCCATCGAGACCTGGTCGATGCCGAGGCTCTGATATTTCTTGAAAACGTCGTAGAGGACGGAACCGGGCGCGATGACGTCCGCGGGATCCTCGAGGGCGTCGAGCTCCTTGCCTGCGGGGCGCATCACCTCTTCCGCGAACCGGTGTACGGTCTCGCAGATCTCTCTCTCCTCGTCGCTGAGGTCCACTTCGTAGTCGCTGATGGCCATGTTCGGGCCTCCTTCCGACAGCTTGCCGATATGGGGAATGGGACTCAGAAGTTGGGGAGGTCGAGTGCCTTCTGCAGGTAGTCGAGCTCCGCTTGGCGCCAGGGAAGAGGTGCCGGAGCCTGGATCATCCTGGCCGCCTTCAACTCGTCGACGACCTTCTCGTCACGGGGAAAGGGATTGTCGTAGGTGTTGAGCTTGTACATCTCGCCGAACGGAAGCCGGGGACGCTGCCCGCCTGCCTCCTTCGACTCCGCGGGATACCCGACGCACATGAGACAAAGAACCTTCGCGGTGTCGGGCAACCGGAGGTTCGCCTTGATTGCATCCTGGTTCGTCGTGCCGAGAAGACAGGTGCCGAGCCCCTGCTCGATCGCCATGAGTGTCGCCTGGGCGATGCCCTGTCCGCAGTCCATCTCTGTCATGGCCCCCTCCTTGATGTGGGGCATCGCGGCCTCGAAGAAGGGGATGAGTGTCTTGTCGAGGAAGTCGAGTGCACCCTGCTCGTCGATGCCGAGCGCCCTCGCCCGCACGAGCTCCTTGAGGCGATCACCCTGCTCGTCGAGGGCTTGGAACTCGAGATACCACACGATTACGACCGGGGCACGATCGACCTGGAACCCTGCCACCGGTGCGAAGAGCGACTTGGTCACCTCGTCCGTGGCCGTCTCACGGTGCACGACCACTGCGCGCAGTGCCTGGACGTTGCCCCAGAACGATGCAAGACGCGCCGCCTCGAGCATCTTCTGCACCTTCTCGAGCTCGACCGGCTTGTGCGGTAGCAGGAACCGGAACGAACGGCGGGATCCGATTGCCTCTTGTACTTCCATCAGTGCGGAACCTCCTGGTGCACTTCCCGGTCCCAGGTCGCGGGACCGACTCCTCTCTCCTTCAGAACGCTCTTCTGAACCCGGTGGGTCTCGGTCTTGGGCAAGCCGTCTACGAGCTCGACGTACCGGGGCACCGCAAAGGACGCGAGGCGGTCCTCGCAGTGCGCGACGAGGTCTTCGGGAGTGACCGACTCGCCGTCGCGCAGGACGACGACGGCCATCACCTCAGCCTCGCCGAGCTCGGAGGGGACGCCGAACACCGCCGACTCGAGGACGGCGGGATGGCTGTCGATCGCACGCTCCACCTCCCAGGACGAGATGTTCTCCCCACGGCGGCGCAGCGAGTCGGTCTTGCGGTCGTCGAAGTACAGGTTGCCGTCGTCGTCGGCGTGCACGAGGTCGCCGGTGTGGAACCAGCCGGCGCTTATGCGGGCGTCGCCGGCCTCGCTGTTCTTGTAGTACTCGACACGGCGCCTGTCGTGGTCGTCCACCTCGAAGAGGAGCTCGCCGGACTCACCGACCGGGACGTCGTTCCCCTCGTCGTCCACGATGCGTATCGGGTTCATCGGCTTGCCGATCGACCCCTTGGGAGCGTTGCCGAGATTCATGATCATGTACCCACCGCCGTCGACGGCCGCGTAGCCCTCGATGATCTGGACAGCGAAGCGCTCCTCGAACTCGGCCCAAACTGAGGCAGGGCATGCGGCACTGAAGACCACGCGCACTGGGTTGTCGGCGTCGTCAGACCTCTCGGGCTGCTTCATGAGGATCGGGATCATCGCGCCCAAGGCGTTGAACGTCGTGACGCCGTGGCGGCGCATCTCGTCCCAGAAGCGACTCGCCGAGAACCGACGCGCCAGCACCATCGGGCGTCCGACGACGAGAGCCCGCCCAGTTGTGAGGAAGAGAGCATTGGCGTGGAACAGAGGCAGGCACGTGTAGAGAACCTCGTCGGGCGCGAGCATGGCGCCAAGCATTTGGATCCCGGCGATGTTCGCTCCCCTGTAGCGGTTCACGACACCCTTCGGAGCACCGGTCGTCCCGGACGTGTACATGATGGCGCTGATCGCGTCGGGATCCACCACCGCACCC
>QWHP01000375.1 GCA_021404985.1 Actinobacteria bacterium ATB1 | reverse complement strand
GATATCGCCACCCTGGAGGGGGAGGACGGGAAGCTGTCCGAACAGGCCGGCAACGTGACCCTCATGGTGAACGTCGCTTCGCGCTGCGGACTGACTCCGCAGTACGAGGCCCTTCAAGCTCTGCAGGACGAGTACTCCGAGCGCGGGTTCTCGGTGCTCGGCTTCCCCTGCAACCAGTTCCTCGAGCAGGAGCCGGGGACCCCCGAGGAGATCCGCGGGTTCTGCACGACCGAGTACGGCGTGGACTTCCCTCTCTTCGAGAAGATCGAGGTGAACGGCGAGGGCCGCCATCCCCTCTACGCGACCTTGACCGAGTTCGCGGACGCAGAGGGCTATTCGGGGGACATCAGGTGGAACTTCGAGAAGTTCCTGGTGTCCCGTGACGGCGAGGTCATCGCGCGTTTCGCACCCACCATCACCCCCGACGATCCCGTGGTCGTCGATGCGATCGAGGCAGCGCTGGGGGCCTGATCCTTCCCTTGCTGAAGCGGGAAGCCAGGAGAGCCCGCCAGAGTGACCTAGCCCTTCGGAGGCATGCGGATCGCGCCGTCGAGACGGATCGTCTCTCCGTTCATGTAGCTGTTGCGTACGATCGACTCGGCGAGCTGGGCGAACTCCTCGGGACTTCCGAGCCGTTTCGGGAACACGACGTTGGCGGCGAGCTCGGACTTCTGATCGTCGGGAAGCAGGCCGAGGAGCGGTGTGTCCATGAGTCCGGGGGCGATCGTGCAGACACGGATCCCGACGGGTGCGAGGTCGCGGGCGGCGGGGAGAGTCATGCCGACGACGCTCGCTTTCGACGCTGCATAGGCGAGCTGGCCGATCTGCCCGTCGAAGGCCGCAACCGACGCGGTGTTGACGATCACGCCTCGCTCCCCCGCGGCCGTGGGTTCGGTCTCGGCGGCCATTTTCGCCGCGGCGCGAGTCAGCACGTTGAATGTCCCGATGGTGTTCACGCGTACCACGAGCTCGAACGCGTTCGGGTCGTGCGGCGTGTTGTCCCGGTTGATGGTGCGACCCGCCCATCCGGTCCCGGCGCAATGGATGACGACCCGCAACGGTCCCATGGCAGCAGCGGCGTCGACTGCCGCTTGGACGGCGTCTGCGTCGGTGACGTCGCATCTAGCGAAGCCGACGGCGTCACCGATCGATGCGGCGACGGCTTCGCCTTTCTCGGCGTTCATGTCGGCGATGAGGGCGTGCATGCCCGCCGCCACCAGACTTCGCAGGGCGGCCTCTCCCAATCCGGATGCTCCTCCGGTCACGAGTGCGACAGAACCCTCGATATCCACAGTCTCTCCAGTCAGTTCGGCTGCCCGACAGTAGCTACGTACCTCTTCGTCGGGTCAATCGGGGAGCCAGCTTCCGTGCGCCCCGAACGGAACGCGTCCGGGGAGGGCCACACGGGCGACAGGTCCGGCGGCGATGTCGCGGGCATCGAGCACATGAAGGTGCGTGGTGCCCTCCGCCATGTCGGACACGTAGCTCAAGATCCAGCCATCGTCTTCGGCCGCGCCAGACGGATCGGGTGCGAAGACGGGCTCGCCCGTCCACTCTGTGGGCTTGAGTCTGAAACGCGTGACAGACCCGGTGGAGTCGTCGTACTTCACGATCGCGTCGAACACGGCGAAGCTGCGGTCAGGGTCGAGCATCGTCCCCCAATAGCCGTACCGGGTGCGTTTGCCTGCACGCCTGTCGTCGACACGACAGAAATCGGAAGGGCCCTCCGCGAGCTTCTCCAAGCCGACTGTTCCCGTCCCGAGATCGAAGGTGTAGCGGTGCATCTCGGCCGGATCGACCTCGAGGAGCGAATCCTCAGGGTGGAAACGCAGAGGAAGATCGGGGAAACGCGAGCAATCCACTGTCACCACATCGCCGTCCGTCCAGGCGTTCATGTGGTGGAAGACGAAGGACGGCTCGATCTCGAACCAACGGATGGAGGAAGGCCCCCCGGACCGCGGGAAGATCCCGACCCTGCAAATCTCGTCGGGTTTCCAGTCGAGAACAGGTGCCGTTCCGGCGAGAGCACCTGGGATGTCGAATATGGCCGGCGCGTCGAAGACGAGCACGTGCTCGGAGGTGACCGCGAAGTCGTGCATCATGACAGGCCGTTCGATTCCCACGTCCTTCACTGTCGTCAGCACACCGGACGCGTCGACGACCAGGTAGCGAACGTGAGGTGGGAAGGGCTGGTAGCCGAAGGCGAGCATCTCACCCGTGTCGGGGTCGACCTTTGGGTGTGCGGTGAAGGGCCCGAGATAGTCACTGCCCAGATCGGATAATCCCACGGTCGCGAGGTCTCGTGTCACCTCCGTGGGCATGCCGCCCTCCCAGAGTGCGAGATACCGGCCCGCATGGCGCACGATGTGGGTGTTCGCTGCGTTCTTGAACGGACCCGTCGATCTCACCAGGTCGGGATCGGGGAAGCGAAGCTCCGCCAGGCCGTAGTACAGGGCGCGCTCCCGACGTCGCTCCTCGAGGAGTCCCTCGGTAAGGATCCAGCGGTTCCGGTAGGAGGCGCGTCCGCCGTCGAGATAGACGGCATGGAGCATTCCGTCGCCGTCGAAGAGGTGATAGTTGCCTAGAGGCGGGTATTGCTGATTGAACCCGTTGCGCATGTAGACACCCGAGAGAGCTTCGGGGATCCGGCCCTCGACCGGGAGATCGCCGGCTTCGAGCTCTGCCCGGACCGGTTCGAAGAGCCCTTTGAGGAATTCGTTGTCCGGCCACTCCACGGGTGGAAGTGAGAAGACGGAAGTCGTCCCAGGTGTCACCGGGTGGACTTTACAGCGTTCAGGCGCGAGTGCGGAACCCGGCTTTCGCGGCCTCGAGGTGTTCGAGTGCCTCCAGCGCGGTGCGGCCGTCCCCGTCCGCCCCAAGCTCCAGGGCCTTCGCCTCGTCCATGGCTCTGCCTCCTACGAACACCGGCGTCGTGGATGAGGCTTCGCGCACGGCGGCAACAGCCTCTCCGACCTCCCGGTCGAGCTCGGGACTCGTTGCCGAGAGCAACACGGCGAGGAGGCTTCCGGGATCCTGCATTGCCTCGCGCACCGTGGCTGCCAGCGAGTCGACGGGGACGTTGCAGCCGAGGTCGATGACGGAGAAACCAGAGCCGCGGAGCACGTCCGCGAGGATGGAGACGGGCAGGCTGTGCAGCTCGCGGGGGCCTGTTCCCAAGATGACGGTCCCTCTCGGGCGGCCACGGCGCGTGAACTGGGGTGAGAGACGGCCGAGAAGCCGCATTGCGGCGGCCGATGCCCGGTGCTCGTCGGC
>QWHP01000374.1 GCA_021404985.1 Actinobacteria bacterium ATB1 | reverse complement strand
CCACGAGCTGCTCAGCCGCGACAGCGGCGGATGGGTGCCCTTCAGCAACATCGTCCAACCGCTCCTGCGAGACGTCGAGGACGGTCTCGTGGACGAGCAGCGCGTGCACTTCGAGATCGAGGGAGACGCCGGTGACCTGCCTGCAGAGGTTGCGACACCCCTGGCCGTGATCCTCACGGAGCTGCTGACCAACGCCGTCGAGCACGCCTTCCCCACATCGGATTCGAGTGGGGACGGGGACAGCAAAGACGCGACGGCGACTGCGGCGGAGGGGTTGGACGGCGAACCGGGCCGCGTCCTCGTGCGGCTCGAGCGCAGCGAGGTCGACATGACCGTCGAGGTGATCGACAACGGCGAGGACTTCCCACCCGGCTTCAACCTGGAACGCGACGCGGGGCTGGGCCTGCGGATCGTGAGGACCCTGGCAACCAGCGAGCTCGACGGTCAGCTCGAGCTGGTCCAGGGCGATTCGGGCGGATACCTGAGGCTCTGCTTCCCCGTCCCGTACCGGCCGCCGATGGCGGACCATCGCCTCACACCGACGGCCTGGGACTGGCGCGACGACGAGGATTGATGCGTCTCGCGTGGGATTCGATCGACGTGCTCCGGTGGGCCGTTGCGGTCTGACCCTCAGGCCGTACGACGCTGGCGGTTGAGCCAGCTCTTGCGGAGGATGCGGCGCTCCTCCTCGGAGGTCCCGCCCCAGATGCCCGACTCCTGGTTGTTCGTCAGGGCGTATTCGAGGCACTCGGAGCGGCACACGCACATCTTGCAGATCTTCTTCGCCGACTTGATCTGGTCGAGGGCGGCACCGGTCGTCCCGACCGGGAAGAAGAGATCCGGGTCGGTGTCACGGCATGCGGCGCCCTTGCGCCACTCACGATCCTCTGTAACGTCGATGTCAATGACCCGATTCATTGTCTGCACGGGCCCGCCTCCTTGAGTTGTCCTGCCCCCCGACCTCCAGGCCGACCGTGTGGGCTCCTCGCCGCCATGCGAATGTGAAAACGTTCACAATCGTTGTCCTCGGGGAACCGGCTCTGTCGGGTCACTGAGGGAAAGACGTGAGGTGACGTACTGGTCTGATGCGGTGGGGTGAACGTCAGAGCCACCCTAACGCCGGGTGACACCTGTGTCAACTGGTGTGACTATTCTGCTTGCAGGCGTAGAATCCTGTCGTCATCCACCGCGAGGATTGAGAACTACGGGGATTTCCGTAGGCGATCACCTCTCTGCACGGGTCGATCGAGGACCGACGCATGTTCGAACAGCCCGCCGGCCGGCCCTTGGTCTTCGGCCATCGAGGGTGTGCGAAGAGGCCCGAGAACACCCTGGAGTCCTTCGAGCACGCCCTTGCGTCGGGTGCCGACGGCATCGAGTTCGACGTCAGGGCGACGGAGGACGGTGTCCTCGTCGTGGTCCACGACGCCGATCTTGCCCGCACGACCTGCCTGGAGGGCCTCGTCCACAGGACCCCGTTCCGGAGGATCCGGGACGGCGACGATTCGGTTCCCACCCTGGCCGAGGTTCTCGACTGGGCCGAGACCCACGAGGGCCTCCTCCTCGACGTCGAGGTCAAGAACCTGCCCGGATACGACCAGGGTGGGGTCCCCACCCACGACCTGATCCTCGAGGTGGCGAGCGAGATCCATCGGAGAGGTCTCACGTCGAGAACGGTGCTCTCGTCCTTCAACGTCCACGATCTCCTCGCCGTCAAGATGGCACACCCGGCCGTGAGGGTCGCGTGGATCACGATGCCTCTGGTCTCTGCCGTGGAGCTCGTTGCCGTCGCCGACGCTCACGGACTCGACGGGCTCCACCCCCATCTCGCCGCGTTGCACGGGGAGAACCTCACCGAGGCCGTGAGCCTCGTGTCGTCCGCGAGAACGTGCCGCTGGATCATGCCCTGGACCGTGAACGACGCCGGATCTGCCGTCCGGGCAGCGGAGGCCGGAGTGGGCGGGATCATCAGCGACGAGCCCGGGTCCGTGCTGGAAGCGCTCACCACGAACGCGTGAAGCACCGGGCTTCCAGCGTCCCGAACGCATACGGCCGGTACATGCCGAAGAACATGTCCTTGGTTCGGTCGGCCCACGTGAGCGCGGCCGGGGAGGAAGCGCGCCTGACCTCCTGCATGTAACCGCCCTCGTGGATCCTGTAGTGCGCCCACGCGCCGGGGTACTCCTTCGTCGCACCGACCTCGACGAAGGGGACGTCGCCCGACTCGGGGAAGGTCCGCATGCGGTTTCTGTGTGTGTGGCCCGCGAAGTAGCCCCGCGCCTTGGGGTTGGCGGCGAACACGCCCAGGAGCGCCTCGGCGTCGCTCCGGTCGATGCCGAAGACGCTCGGCTTTCCGCCCGACTCCTCAGGCGTCTTCTTCGGGCGTGTCATGTGGTGGTGCCCGAAGACGAGGACGGGCCCGGGTGCCACAGCGAGAGCGGCTTCCAGGAGTGCGAGACGGCGCGGAGGAACGCGGCCGTGTGCCGCCCCGGGCTCGACTGTGTCGAGGAGCACGAGGCTGCATCCGGGTACCTCGACGACCCGTACCGGGTCGGCCGGCTGCCCGAGCAACGCCGCACCGTCCACTTCGGCATGCATCGCGTCGTGGTTTCCCAGGACCGCGACCCACGGCGCTCCGAGGCGGGAGAGGTCGGCCCGCGCGAGGGTGAACTCCTCGGCACGGCCGTGCCCTGTCAGGTCGCCCTTCACGACCACGCAGGCGGCCCCACTCTTCTCGACGTCGTCGATGACGGCAGAATTCATCGCCGCCCAGTACGGCGGGTCCTCGTCGGAGGCATGGAACTGGGGCTCCTCGTTTCCGGTCGGGCCGAGGCCGGCGACCTCCTCCCCGTAGTGCATGTCGCTCACGGTCGCGACGCTGCAGAGCAACTCTCCCGGCGGCGACGTGAGGGTGCGGAAGCCGGAGGGCAGGTAGTGCCCGTCGGCAGGGGCCGGGCCGTCGTCCGAGGCGAGCTCGAGCTCGTATGCGGTGTCGGGCGTGAGACCTTCCACGCGGACGAGACGGGGAGCCTCCGACTCGGGATCGGAATCCACCTCGAGCGCGGAGCCGTCCGCGCCCGCGAGGCGTATCTCGACCGTCTGGGGGCAGGGCTCCCCGCCCCTGTCAAGGGTCTTGAACGACAAGGTCGCGGTCGAGTCGGTCACGCCGAAGAGCTCGGCATCGGCAATCCCCATGGCTTCGGCAGAGTACTCGCGGTGAACACCCCCGTCTGCGGGATGTTGTCGGGTCAGATGCGCCCGATGCGGGCATCC
>QWHP01000373.1 GCA_021404985.1 Actinobacteria bacterium ATB1 | reverse complement strand
GGTCCTGACGGTGACACCGTCGACCTTGACGCCCCCGTCGCCCACCCCCGAAGCGTCGGCGAGACGGTGAGTGACGTTGTGGACGACCATGGTGTACTGCTGCCGGTCGTCCTGGGCCTCTGTGAAGAGGAACGGCAGGAGACGCTCCTTGCAGAACTCCTCGAGCGTCCAGAAGAACGAGGTCACGCCCGTGGTTCGGGATGCGACGTCGGGCACCGCCGTCTGGGCGCCGCGACGCGGCGGCGCATAGACGCTCACCGAACCGAAGGCGCCGGGGATCAGACCGAGCGCCGCGTAGCGACCGCGGTCCTCCTCACCGAGACGGTTGTTGGGGTGGTCGAGGAAGAGCAGGTCCTCGCCTTTGACGTTGAAGACGAGCGCCTTGGTGTTCAGCCTCTCGGGGCCGAGTACGTCGGCGGTGAAGAGGCCGTAGAGCAGGAACGTCGCGTATGTGGTCTTCGTCGCGACACCGGACACTCCACTTATGTTGACGTGGGCGCCGCGCGTCCCGTCGAGGAAGTCGAGGTTCACGAACAGCGGCTCGCCGTCACGCGTGAGCCCGGCCGGGAGCCGTCGCTCCATGCCGTCGAAGAAGAGGGCTTGGTCGCGGGCGGTGCCGACGGCCCTCCGGACCATCTGGCCCGGGAGGGGCGGCACGTAGACCTCGGGCTCGAACCTGAGGGCCTGCACCATGGCGGCCTCGCTCACCTCGGCAGGCAGGATGCCGTCCTCGATGAGGAACACGTCGCTGTCCCACCTTGCGCCCTCGTGCCGCGCCCGGACCTGCGAGACGACACCGTAGATCCTCACCACAGGGCGTCCCGGCAGGCAGCGCTCGAGCGCCACGACGTCGTCGAGCTGGAGGAAGGCCCCGTCCTGCACGGCGACCCAGAACTCGAGTGGCGTGGCGTCCTGTGTCCCGATCACCCGGCCGACGATCGGCCCATCATCGATTGGCATTCGCTCACCGTACCAAGACGGTGTGACAACACGGCGTAGTCTCAGAACCCGAATGGAGCTCGAAACGGACCTCGAGGCGGTGCTCGAAGAGGTGGTCCGTAGGTGGCCCGTCCCCTACGCCGCGCTCGCGGCCATCCGGAGGGTAGACGGCAGCTCCGTGACCACGACCGCCGGTGACGTGCACCGCGTTCTCCCGGTCGCCTCCGTGACGAAGCTCGTCGCGTCCTACGCGACCCTCGTGGCAGTCGAGGAGGAGACCGTCTCACTCGCCGAGGAGACGCGGTGGCCGGGTGTGACCTTGCGCCACCTGCTTTCCCACGCTGGAGGGATCGCTCCCGACAGGCCGGAGGCGATCCGTCCTCCGGGGGTGCGACGCATCTATTCGAACGCTGGTTTCGAAACGGTGGCCGAGCACGTGGCAACACGGGCAGGCCTGCCCTTCGGGACTTACCTGACCGAAGCAGTCCTCGAGCCCCTCGAGATGCAGACTGCGAGGCTCGCCGGGACGGCCGCTGCGGGTCTCGAGTGCAGCCTCGCCGATCTCTGCGGATTCGCCGGCGAGCTTCTCGACCCCACGCTCGTCTCGACCACGACCCTGACCGACGCGACCTCGGTGCAGTTCCCGTCGCTTCGTGGGGTCCTCCCGGGATTCGGCATGCAGGACCCCAACCCGTGGGGTCTCGGCTTCGAGATACGCGCCACGAAGTCTCCCCACTGGACCGGTACCGGGAACTCCGCCGCGACCTTCGGACACTTCGGACAGTCCGGTTCGTTCCTCTGGGTCGACCCGGCAGTCTCCGCTGCCCTGGCAGTCGTGACCGACAGACCTTTCGGGAACTGGGCACGACGTGCTTGGCCGGAACTCTCCGACCGTGTCCTGGACCATCTGTGAGCGAAGTCCTCATATTCTCCGCGAACCGGCCGATCCGACTCGTATGCTCGAGGACCATCAATCGCGCATCCGCGCGCTTCTCCGCACCGAACACGACGAGACCTCGTGGATGGTCTGGGTCGAGCCCGCAGAGGACGGCACACTCGTCCTGGCACACCCGCAGCTCGATCTGCCGGGGAGCGCCGTCTGCGTGAGACGCATGCCCCCCGAGCCCGGCACAAGGGCGACCCTCACCTGGAAGACCCCCACGGGCAGGTCGGTCATGGAATGCGTGACCCTCGAGGCAGCAGGTAGCGGATCCTGGGTCGTGGCCCCTGCCGGCGAGAACGGACTCGACAGGCGAACCCGCATGAGGGTGGCGTTCTCGGAGCGGCTCAACGTGCGGGTCGACGGCGTGGATGTGGACGCCGTGGGCATCGACCTGAGCGAGTCCGGCCTGCGCTGCGAGCTTCTCAGGCCTGTATGGATCGAGCCGGGGACCGAACTCGTTCTCGAGTTCTGCCTCGAGGAGTCCTACATGCTGGCCCGTGGACGTGTTCTGCGCGCGAGCGAGGGGCCGCACGGACTCTTCGAGGTGGCAGTCCTCTTCGACGAGCTCGAGAAGGATCTGGGGGCGCGGATCCGCCTCTTCGCAGCGGAGATCCCCCGCGAACCCTGATCAGCGCGCACAATCCGTCACGTTGGTGGCATCGCCGGCGTTGGACCCGTCGTGTCCGAACCTTCCCCACTCGGCCGCACAGGCGTCGCCGTCGGTCCTCCAGACGAGGAGCAGGCCGTCCCGCCGGACGACGGCCACCTCGGCCCGGCCATCACCGTCCCAGTCCCCCACCGCAGGCGTGCCCACGACCCAGCCACCGGTGACCTTAGGGAATCCCTTCGCCGGATGTCCCGCTGCGTCGTAGGCGTCGAGCATGTTGACGCCGTTGCCGACGACGACGTCGTTGTCGCCGTCGTCATCGACGTCTGCAATCGCCGGCGAGGAGAAGAACGCTACGTCCGACGTCACTCTCGGCAGTCCGGCGAGACCCTTGCCGGACCTCCCACTCCACCCCATGACCTGCGTGTCGGAGGGCGACTGAAGGTTGGGCAGGAGCAGGTCCAGCCCGGTCCCGAGGCCGGCAGTGCTCATCGCGAAGTCCGGGACGCCGTCGGCGTCGAGCCGGCCGATCGTCGGACCGCCGAAGGCGGACAGCACGGGCTC
Organism: Actinobacteria bacterium ATB1; assembly: GCA_021404985.1. Lineage (GTDB taxonomy): Bacteria > Actinomycetota > Acidimicrobiia > UBA2766 > UBA2766 > QWHP01. The sequence goes on along the minus strand of QWHP01000373.1, from coordinate 221 downwards.
GTCCCTGCTGTTGCGGCCGGGTCCGAGGGCGGCACCAGACCATCCGGCCACGACGTCGAGACCCAGCGTCTCGCCGTAGGCGCTGGACCCGTCCTCGTTCAGGACGTGCAAGGGACCCAGCGCACCGGCAACTACGACCTCGCTGCGACCGTCACCGTCCACATCCCCGAGGGCCGACTGCGTGGGAACGCCGTCGCCGATCACGGGGAAGAGGTCGAGGA
>QWHP01000372.1 GCA_021404985.1 Actinobacteria bacterium ATB1 | reverse complement strand
CAGCCCCCGGCGACGTCGTTCCACGTGTGTGCGTTCCACGTCCGTGTGTTTCCGGTACGTGGGCGGATTTTGTCACCTATGCGGTGTCTGGATCCGCCCACGTGTTCGTCAGGTCAGAGGAGAAGCGAGGGTTCCCCGGCGACGAAGCGCCGGAGCGACTCCTGCCACGGTGGCATCTCGATTCCCACTGACGCGAGTCGGGGGACTCCGAGGGCAGAGTGTGCGGGCCTGGCGGCGGGTCGCGTGTCCTCGCCGAGGACCACGATGTCGGGGTCGCCGCCGAGCTCCTGGACTATCGCGCGCAGCAGGGCCGGACGGTCCGTGGCAGGCGGGTTCGCTGCGTTGTAAAGGCCGGGCTCAGCGTTGTCCTCCAGGAGCCGCACGACGACGGCGACGAGATCCTGTGCGATCGCCGGGCTGGCGTGTCCGACCGGCGGGATTTGGAGCTTCCCCTGCCCGATGGAGTCCCGCACGTAGCCGAGGAACCTCTCGCCGATGACCCATGACGTCCGCAGCACGTAATGGCGTCCCCCCACGGCGGCAACCGCAGCCTCACCGAGCAGCTTGGAGTGCCCGTACACGTTCACGGGCGCAGCCGGAGTGTCCTCGGAGAAGTAGTCGGGCGGATCGTCGAGTCCGCCATGGACGAAGTCGGTCGAGAAGTGGACGAAGGCAGCCCCCGCGTCGCGAGACGCACGGGCAAGCTGCATCGGCCCCAGGCAGTTGCCGTTGTACGCGAGGACCGGGTCGGATTCGCAGCCGTCGACGCTGTTCGCTGCTGCCAGGTTCACCACGGCGTCGAAGCCATCGACTGCAGCCCGGCCTGCTTCGAGGTCGCAGATGTCGAGGCTGGCGTGCGGAAGCGCTTCGACGGCGTGGCCCCGCGGCCCTAGGGCGTGGGTCAGGGGGTCGGTGAGTTGGCTTCCGGAACCTGTGATGAGGACTCGCATGCGAGTGCGTCTCCTTCGGTCGTCCTGCGTGGAGAATCCTTCGAGGGCCTCGAAGGCCCGTCAAGATCGGGCCAGGGGTCGGGACCTCCGGGGAGTGTGGGTGCGGAGACTTTCAGCGCTGCTTCGCGCCGCTCGAGGTGTCCTTGTCGGCCTTCTGGGCCCGCATCTCACGGTTGATCTGGTCGAGGCGGTCGAGCCGCGGGTCTGCGCTCACCTGGGGCAGGGAGTCGACGCTGAGCTCGAACTCGACGTGGACCTCCTTCACCATCCCCTCGATTCCGATCGGACTCTCCTCGATCTGGTCGAGCAACTGGTCGCTTCCCTCGTTGTACATGATGTACGAACGGGGACGCCCCGTGTACTCGCGGTGAACGAGCTCCGCTCCGGTGTGCTTGCAGACCTCGGTTGCGAGGTCGACGATGGACACGTTGTCGTCGCAGATGTTGTAGAGGTGGAAGCCCTCAGGGATGTCGCTCGTCGCAGCGGCCGCGTACGTGCGAACCGCACGTGAGAGACGCAGCATCGGCCGGTTGTTCATGCCCTCACCGTCGACGAAGACTTGGCCGCGCCTCATCGCCGCGAGGGTCATCGCGTTCAGGACGAGGTCGAGTCGGGGATTTGGCCCCAGCCCGCAGATCGTGCCCTTGCGAAGTGAGATCCGCACCGGGATGGTCGAGGACTTCAGGATCCGCTCTGCGCTCGCCTTCGACCTGCCGTAGGCCGAAACCGGCATCGGTCGCGTCAGAAGGCGCGCGGGCTCGTCCGTGTTCCCCTCGAAGATGGATGCCGACGAGGCGAAGACGAAGCGTGGGACCCCGGCCTCCTCGGCATGTTCGATCATGCGGCGCGTGCCTTCGCAGTTCGCGTCCCAGATCAGGTCGTCGGTGTCGGTCCATTCGGGAGCGAAGCTGACACCCGCGAGGTGCACGATCGAGTCGATTCCCTCGAATGCATCCGGCGCGAGCTCGCGGATGTCGGCTTGCCGGGTGTGGGGTGCCGACTTCAGGTCATAACCGACGACTTCGTGCCCGTCGGCGACGAGCGCCTCGACGAGGGGCATTCCGATGTAGCCGGCCGATCCGGTGACCATCACGCGCATCGAGAGATCCCTTCCGTACGACGTCTGGGGCGGGGCACACAGGACGTCGCTCGTGCGCGTCTTGCGATCCTCCGTCCCCGAATGCTGAGGGCCAGTTCCCGGGCCCGCGTGTCTGGGTATGACTTCGACCGGATTGTCCGTCGATCCTGCCGCCTGGACGGTCGCCGAAGACCCCAGCCCCGCAGGGAACAGGCGGTTTGCACAGCCGTTCTTCCATCCGAGGGATTTCCCGTCACCTGCACCGCGTGGATACGCTGCCCTCGTGGCTCGAGCGGACGTCGCAGTTGTCGGTGGAGGGATCGTCGGCCTCGCGACCGCCCGCTCCCTCGTCTCCCGTGTTCCGGGCGTTTCGATCGTCGTCCTCGACAAGGAGACGCGCCTCGCCGCGCACCAGAGCGGGCGTAACTCCGGCGTGATCCATTCCGGCCTCTACTACAAGCCGGGCTCGCTCAAGGCTCGGATGGCCGTCGCAGGCGCCCGCGAGATGGAGAGGTTCGCAGAGGAGCACGGCATTCCCTACGAGAGATGCGGCAAGTTGGTTGTCGCCACCAGGGAGGAGGAGCTCCCTGCCCTGGATGCGTTGCACGAGCGAGGTGAGGCGAACGGTGTCCCGAACCGGCGGATCGGTGTCGAGGAGCTGAGGGAGCGTGAACCGCATTGTGCAGGCATCACGGCCCTGCACGTGCCGTCGACGGGGATAAGCGACTACACCGAGGTCTGCCGGACGTTGGGGGGGATCGTCGAGGAGGGCGGTGGGCGCCTCGAACTCGGCCGGGAGGTCGTGGCGATGCGCAATGTCGGGGGCGAGATGGTCCTGTCCACGGAGGCCGAGGAATACCGCGTACGCACGGTTGTCAACTGTGCGGGACTTCAGTGTGACCGGGTGGCGAGGATGACGGGAAGGGATCCTCGACTGAGGATCGTCCCGTTCCGCGGCGAGTACTGGGAGATCGTGCCCGAGCGCAGGGACCTTGTCCGCGACCTGATCTATCCCGTGCCGGACCCCTCGTTTCCCTTCCTCGGGGTTCACTTCACACGGACGATCGGGGGTGGCCTCGAGTGCGGACCGAACGCCGTCCTCGCCTTGGCGCGGGAGGGCTACACATGGCGTGAGATCGATCTCGGGGAACTCGCGGAGATCGTGGGATACAGCGGGTTCCGTTCCCTCGCCCGGCGGTACTGGAAGACGGGCGCGGGTGAGGTGCTCAGGTCCCTCTCGAAGCACGC
>QWHP01000371.1 GCA_021404985.1 Actinobacteria bacterium ATB1 | reverse complement strand
GCGACATCGGCGAGGCCATCCAGCGTCCCCGCCTCGCGCAGCCGCCAGAGTAGAGCCACCCCGAGCCCCACCGCGGCGATCATGCCCCAGAACTGCAGCCGGAGTCTCGTGAGGCCGTCGATCCTCGGCAGGGCACGGTGCGGGCGGTTCCCCGGTGGCGACGGTGCCGACGCAGGCATCGGGTCGCTCACAGACCGAAGAGCTCCAGGGCGACGTCCAACGCGTGGATGAGACAGTCGATCTCGGCAGTGGTGTTGTAGATCTGGAAACTGGCCCGCGCGCTCGCCGTGACGCCGTATCGGGCGTGAAGGGGCTTCGCGCAGTGGTGTCCCGCCCGGATCGCCACCCCCTCCTGGTCGAGGATCGTCGAGACGTCGTGCGGATGCACGTCGCCGAGCTCAAAGCTGACGAGCCCGCTCCGAAGCTGGGGATCGACCGCGACGTCGTGCTCCCTCACACGCTGCATCCCGATCTCGTCCCAGTAGTCGACGGCGGCTCCGAGCCCTACGACCTCGGCGATCGGCATCGTCCAGGCCTCGAACTTCGTCGGCACCCGAGCGGTCGTGAAACCGGCCAGGTCGACGTTCTCGATCATCTCCCCGCCACCGAGGAACGGAGGCATGGACTCGAGCAGCTCGGGGCGACCCCACAGGGCACCCACACCGGTCGGACCCAGCATCTTGTGGCCGGTGAAGCCCACGAAATCCGCTCCGAGGCTCGACACGTCGGTCGGCATGTGCGGAACGAACTGGGCGGCATCGATCACCGAGAGCACACCCTCGTGTCGGGCCATGCGGCAGATTTCCCCGACGGGATTCACCGTACCGAGGACGTTGGATACGGCGGTGCACGCAAGTACCCGGGCGCCGGGAAGCATTACCTCGAGCGCTTCGAGGTCGAGGAGCCCGTCATCGGTGATCGGAACCCACTCGACCACGGCACCAGTGGTCTCGGCGGCTATGAACCACGGGACGATGTTCGCGTGGTGCTCCATCATCGACACGAGGATACGGTCTCCTTGCCGGAGGTTCCCCCGCCCCCAGGCGTAGGCGACGAGGTTGAGTGCCTCGGTGACGTTCTTCGTGAACACGACCTGGTCGACCGAAGGGGAGCCGATGAATCGCGCCACCTTCGCCCGTGCTCCGTCGTATGCCGCGGTCGCCTCCTCGCCGAGCGTGTGCGCTCCCCGGTGGATGTTGGAGTGATAGGTCCTGTAGTAGGTGTCCATCGCCTCGATGACCGCTTCGGGTCGTTGTGACGAGGCGGCGCTGTCGAGGTAGACGAGAGGCTTCTCGCGGACCCTCCGTCCGAGAATGGGGAAGTCCTTTCGAACCGACTCGGCGAAGGAATCCACCCTCCGGACCAGGGCCTCTCGCGTCACGTTCGGCCTCCTGAGGCACCCGCCCCGGCACCCTGCCTGAAAGCGTCGAAACCCTGGGAGTCGACCCGGTCCGCGAGCCCGGGTCCTCCGGATTCGACGATGCGTCCTGCCACGAGGACGTGGACGCGGTCGGGCTCGAGGTACTCCAGAATCCGCCGGTAGTGCGTGATTACCAGTGCGGACATCGCCGGCTTGGACTCCCTGATGCTGCGGATGCCCGAGCCCACGATCCTCAACGCGTCCACGTCGAGGCCGGAGTCCGTCTCGTCGAGGACCGCGAGGTCGGGCTCGAGGAGCGCCATCTGGAGGATCTCGTTGCGCTTCTTCTCTCCTCCGCTGAAGCCTTCGTTGAGGTGACGGTCCATGAACGACTGGTCCATCTCGAGCATCGCCATCTTCTCCATGAGGGAGAGGCGGATCTCGAGGAGCGAGAGGTCGATCCCCTTACGCCGGCTCAGGGCGGTCTGCATGAAGTTGAGGACCTTCACGCCGGGGATCTCCTGGGGGTACTGGAATCCGAGGAAGATTCCCAGCCGGCCGCGCTCGTCGGGCGCCAACCCCGTGATGTCCTCGCCTCTGAACAGGATCTTGCCTCGGGTGACCTCGTAGCCGGGATGGCCCATGAGGACGTTGGCGAGTGTCGACTTGCCCGAACCGTTCGGTCCCATCAGAGCATGCAGCTCTCCCTCGAGGATCACGAGATCGACCCCACGCAGGATGTCGAGGTTCGTCCCGGAGTTCTCCTCCGTGTCGACCGGGCGTGCGTGCAGGTCCTGGATCTCGAAGAGGGCTGAGGTCACGCCGGAGATTTTACACTATGGTGGTAGTGGAAATTCAACCGCCCGGTGAGTCGACGACGTCGCTTCGACCATCGACTCCGGGGTTGGATTCCCCTCCCGTCGGATCGCGATCCTCGCCGGTCCTGGTTGCCCACTTCTGGACCACGGACTCGAGCTCCTCGATCTCGAACGGTTTCGGGAGCAGATGGTCGACCCCGACCTCCTCGCGACGCGCGGGGTCGTCGTACACACTCGCCGTGACGGCGACGATCGGTGTCTCGGCGTTCGGTCCCTCGGAGGCTCGGATGACACCTGCTGCGCTGTAGCCGTCGAGGCGGGGCATGTGGACGTCCATGAGTATCAGGTCGAACTGCCCGGAGTCGGCCGCCTCGAGGGTCTCCGCGCCGTCCAAGGCCACGACGACCTCGCAGCCCAGACGTTCGAGGGCCCGCTTGGCGATCTTCTGGTTCACGATGTTGTCCTCGGCGAGGAGGATGCGCAGGCCACGGACATGTTCCTCGTGTTTGCTCGGAGCGGTCACGGGGGCGGGTTCGGCACTCGGAGCCGGGATCTCCACGGTGAATATGGAGCCCTGACCCGGCGTGCTCGACACGCTGATCGTGCCACCGAGGAGGCGACTGAGCTCGCGACAGATCGCCAGGCCGAGACCGGAGCCACCGAAACGCCGCGTCGCAGAGGAGTCGATCTGGGCGAACTGGTCGAAGATCGTGTCGAGGGCGTCCTCGGAGATCCCTATCCCCGTGTCCTCCACGCGTATCTCCAGCAGTGCCTCTTCCCCCGCTTCATCGCCTGCACCGGACCAGGACAGATGTACCGTCACAGAACCTTCGGCCGTGAACTTGACGGCGTTCGAGACGAGATTCAGGAGGATCTGGCGTACCCGGACCGGGTCGGAGACGATCTGTCTGGGGAGGGCGGCGTCGTGCACGACGTTAAGGCGCAGGCCATGTTCCTCGGCCTGACGTGAGAGGAGCTTGACGACGTCCGACGCCATCGCGGCCGGATCGAAAGGCGAGTGTTTGATCTGGAGTTTTCCCGCCTCCACCTTCGTGTAGTCGAGGATGTCGTCGATGACGCTCAGCAGCGAACGGGCCGAGTCCCGGATGATGCGGACCTCCTCGTGCTGTCGGTCGTCGAGGTCGCTCTTGAGGAGCAGGCCCGCCATGGCGAGGACGCCGTTCATGGGTGTGCGGATCTCATGGCTCATGTTCGCCAGGAAGATCGACTTCTGTTCGCTCGCATCCTCGGCGGACCTGCGCGACTGCTCGACAGAGCCGAGTAGCCGATCCGTCTCGACCGCTGATCGCAGGGCGAGCAGGACGAGGAGGGTTCCCATGATCGCGAGTCCGGAGAACTGCTGGAAAGAGGTCGGTTCGACCTGGAAGGGGATCGTGACGTAGTGCTCGCTCACGTAGATGGCGAAGAGCGCCGCAACGCAGGCGAGGCCCCATGCGATCGTTGCCCGGATGCTCGCCAGCATCGGGACGAATATCGGGATCACGAGCAGAGGTAGGACCATCGAGCTCTCGGTCTGACCCCCGTCGAGGATCGGAGCCAGCGCGCATATCG
>QWHP01000370.1 GCA_021404985.1 Actinobacteria bacterium ATB1 | reverse complement strand
GTCGATCGACCCCCACTCGGTCGGGGTCACGAGGGCCTTGGCGCCGGACTCCTCGAGGATGTAGCTGACCTCGGGCACACCGTAGATGTGGATGATCGGCAGGACCACCGCACCCAGCTCGGTGCAGGCGTGGTAGATCGCTGCGGCCTCGATCCAGTTCGGCATCTGGAAGGCGACCACGTCACCCGTGCCGATGCCCCGACCCGCGAGCGCACCGCCGAGCTCGACGCCCCTGATGTGAAGTGCGCCGAGGGTCGTGGCATCCGGCCGGTACGGTGACCAGACGACAAGCTTGTGGTCGCCGTACTTCTCGGCACCGGCGGCGAGGCGGTCCCTCAGGGTCTCCGTCCCGTAATAACCCTCCTCGTGCCACCTTGCGTTCAGAGCTGCCCTGTCCACTTGCTTTCCCCCTTCACCGTCTCGACCTGCCCCGGCAGCCCGCGCGGAGCCGATCACTGGATCCCCCCATGTGTCCCCGGATAGCCGCCACCGCCATGGGCTGCGTCCACGGCATCCCTGTCTATCCTGCCCGACCCCGTGCGCGGCAGGGACTCGACGAAGACGACGTCCTTCGGCTTCTTGTACGAGGCCAGGTTGGCACGGCAGTGTTCGACGAGTTCCGTCCCTGCGGCGGCCACATCCTCGACCGGACCGGTGGCGACGACCACCGCCCGGACGTTCTGCCTCCAAGTCGGGTCGGGAACCCCGATCACGCAGACTTCGGCGACGAGTGGGTGTGATGCGAGCACGGCCTCGACCTCTGCCGGGTACACGTTCTCGGCACCCGTCTTGATGAGAGTGGCCATCGGCCCGACGAAGGTGAGGGAGCCGTCCTCTTCCCTGCGCCCGAGATCCCCTGTGTGGTGCCAGCCATCACGTTGCCTGTGTTCCGTCGCCTCGGCGTCGGCGTGGTAGCCGACCATGGCCATCGGGCCTCGGACGACGATCTCGCCGGTCTCTCCAGAGGGGACCTCATGGCCGTCTGGATCGACGATCCGGATCCTCGCCAGAGGCGAGGGCCGACCCGACTTGCCGAGCGAATCGCCGCCAATCGCCGTTGCAGTGGCGAGGCCACACAGTTCGGTCTGGCCGTATCCGCCCGGCTTCCTCGTCCAAGGGGTGTCGTAGACCGAGACCATCTCGTTCCACGCCTGCTTGTAAGGGATCGAGCGGAGGCATTGGATGTCGTACTTCCCGTCCTTGTTCAACTCGATCATGCGGTCCATCGTCGGCGGGAGGAGGAACGCGCCCGTGCACCGCTCGGCGTCGATGAGCCGGAGGAGCTCCTCGGGTTCCGACCTCGGGCAGAACACGTTCGTTCCCCCCATGTGTGCCGTCGACAGAGTGGTCATGAACGTCGCCACGTGGAAGAGTGGCCCGCTGTTGAGATAGACGTAGTCGTGATCGATCCCCTGTACGAGAGCGACCGCAACGTTCTGGGCGATGAGACCTGCATGGGAGAGGAGGGCCGCCTTCGGCCGTCCTTCGAATGCGGCCGTGTACATGGCGAGTACGGGATTCGCAGGGTCGACCAGCCGCTGGGGGATGGCCTTCGCCGTACTCGACACGAGAGCCTCGTAGCTGCCGAGTCGACCACCGGGATCGTCGTGGCGCAACCAGAGAGCACTCACGGACGTACCTGCTCGCACCTCCGCGATCTTCTCTCCGAGCGCCTCCTTCTGCCAGACCACCACCGATGGCACGGTGTCGTCACACACGTAGGTGAGCTCGGGAGCGCTCATGCGCCAGTTCGCTGGAACGAGCACAGCGTCGAGACGTGCGCACGCGAAGAGAAGCTCGAGAAGCCGGAAGGAGTTCTGCCCGAGCCAGAGAACACGACCCCCGCTGGCCACGTTCTCGGAGAGTGCCCGGGCCACACGGTCCACTCGAACTTCGAGCTCGCGGTAGGTGAGCCTGATGTCGCCATCCACGATCGCTGTTCGCTCCGGGTAGCTCGCTGCGAGCTCGCGCAAGACGTCATCGAGGTTGAGGTTGTGCAGCAGATCCAACTTTGCCCCTATCCCTTCGCCACCAATGACTCCGACGTCGCCCTCGCAAGGCTCGACCCGTCACCCGATTGTCCCTCCCGCGATTGTCTCTCCCGCGACGCACTCTCGACCGCCCCACCTCCCGGGGACTGCGGGCGGGGCTGCTGAGACCAGATCGCCACCGAAACCGCGACTACGGGCAGCCATACGATCAGGCCCGACCCCCCGAGTGTGTGGGCACCCACCACGACGGCGACTATCGAGACGTGGACCACCTCGATGAGAAACACGACCGAGGGAAGAAGGAGCGGGTGGTGGCGGACTACGACTACGCGCTCGCAGTTCTCGTTCCGGGTGAGGGCTGTGAGGGCTCCGCAGAGCAGTGCGCTCACGACGAACCAGCCGACCTGGCTGCCGAGCGGGAGCCCGAACCAGAACCCGGGCCCCTGGTAGCTGAACGTCTCCCCTATGTACCAGAGGTCCCCGATCTGGGTCACCGGATCGAGTGACCAGGTCGACCAGGTCGCGAAGAGGACCCCGATTGCGTAGGCGACCAGGCGATTCCGGGGAGCGCTGCGCCATGGGCCCGACACGGCGAAGCGCCCCGCCGACCAGGCGAAGAACATGACGAACGTGTAGGAGAGGGGTACGAAGAGGGGTACATCGAGGATCCAGAGTTCCTCTCCTCGCAGCGCCGCATTGAACTCGTAGTGCGTGAACGGGATTCCCCAGTTGACCGACGCGTTCTCTGCGAGCACCGCGACCGGGAACGCCACAGCCGTGTAGACGCCGAGCCTCTTCCAACCCAGGAGGCGACGGCCCAGGAATACGTATGCCACGGCGAAGGCCGTGACGAACCATCGGCCGCCGAACGTCCCCCAGGACAGCTCCAGGAAGTTCACGCCTCACCGCCAGCGTTGGCCACCGCCAATCCGACGGTGTGAGCGACGTCGGCAACGGTGATCCCCATGTGGTCGTCAGCCTGTGTCACGTCCTCCCCGTCGAGGACGCAGGCGATCGCAGCCCGCACAGCAGCGGCGTCGTCGGCCGGGACTCCGGTGAGAGCCGCTGCCGCTCGATCCATCACGTCGGGCGGCGACATCATCATGTCCCCGGCCAGGAGCGCAGCCGCCACCCTTCCCTCCGAATCGATGGCCACGCCCGCCCGGATCAGCTTGTTCGCCTTGTGGTAGGCGAGGCCGACACGGGTGCCGGGTGGTGCCTCCTCGGCGAACCTGCGTGAGCTGATCCGCGTGAGCTGATCCTCGGAGGACATCAGCTCCACGAAGTCCGCGGTACCTGCAAGCTCCGCATCCGTGGGCTCGGACTCGTA
>QWHP01000369.1 GCA_021404985.1 Actinobacteria bacterium ATB1 | reverse complement strand
AGGCGGACCTTGTCCGTCCCCGCCGGAGCCGCTGCTGTCCCCCTGACAAGGCCGCCTCGGGATGTCTCGATGCGCAGATAGGGGTCGGTTCTCCCTCCCCGCTTCGACGCGCCACACGTCGTCGACGTGACCGGAGACCTCCGTCTCCCTCACGACACCCACCGGGAGCGTTGCGGCGAGAACCGAACCGGGCCTGCTCGCCGAGGTCTCGTGGGCGAGCGCGATCGAGGCTGCGAAAGGGGCGGTCCGGTACGCGGCGACCACGCGGGAGGTACGGCGCCTCACCCTGTGATCGTGCCCTGTCCGACGTACGTCGCTACGACGGCCGGATCGAGACGGTTCGTGCGGGCGATCTCGTCGAAGAAGTCCAGGGACGGGCGTGGGACTCTGGCGAGACCGTTCTCGCGGTCGATCCCGATGAGGCCGAACTTGGGTCCGTAACCCAGCGCCCATTCGAAGTTGTCGGTCGTCGACCAGTAGGTGTACCCACGCAGGTCGACCCCGTCCTCGGTCATCGCCTTGTGCGACACGTTCAGATGCGCCGCGATCCATGCACAGCGCCGTTCGTCGTCGTCGGTCGCCATGCCGTTCTCCGTCACGATGACGGGCAACTCCGTCGTGGCGGCGCGGCGCAGACAGACGCCGAGGCCCGGCGGATACGAGGCGTAGCCCATCTGCGTGACCTCGGAGCCCTCGGGCTCGGGCGCCGTGAACATGGGCGCTGTCGCGTCGGTGACGAACCGCTGGTAGTACTGCACACCGACGTAGTCGCCGCTGCCGGCGAGGCCGGGGACCTCTTCGTCATCGACGGCCGGGCCGAGGTTCTCGATCCATCCGGTCCTCAGGGCATCTACGAAGAACCCGACCATGCGGAAGTCGACGAACTCTGCGAAATCACGTGCTGCGTCGTCGTCGGGGTCCGCGACCTGCACGTCCTGCATGGCAAGGCAGAGCCCCGTCTGCGCATCGGGGACAGCCGCCTTGATCGCCTCGTAACCCTTGGCGTGCGCCCGCACGAGGTTCGCACTGGCACGCGCTTGTGCGTCGGCGTCGTTGACGCCGGGAGGGAAGACGCCGACGAAGTAGCCCATGGTCGCGACCACGCTCGGCTCGTTGATCGTGCACACGTACCGGAGGCGATCCGGTCCCAGCGCCGCCGCTGCCACCTCGCAGAAGCGCGTGAAGCGGTCGACGATCGCCGTGTCCGCCCACGTGCCTTCCCTGGCCGCCCACAGGGGTGTCGTGAAGTGGTGGAACGTGACCATCGGGCTGAGTCCACGTTCGATCACCGCATCGCAGACACGCTTGTAGTGGTCGAGCGCCACTTGGGAGAAAAGCCCCTCGGCAGGCTCGATCCGGCTCCACTCGAGGGAGAAGCGGTGGAAGTTCTGCCCCCCGCCGCGGGCGCAGAGGTCGAGGTCCTCCTCGTAGCGGTTCCAGAAGTCGGTGGCGTCGCCGGACGCCTCGGAACAAGGGCTCCGCGGGTTCTGTTCCCACGCCCACCAGTCGTTGTTCACGTTGCCGCCCTCGACCTGATGGGACGCGTTCGAGGTACCCCAGAGGAACCCGTCTGGGAACTCGAGGACCTCGGTCGGCAGCCAGTCGTCTGATCGCGTCGGTTCGATCGTCATCGTCGCAACTCCCTCCTGCCCGCACGCTAGCGGGACGTGCCCCGCCACCGCCGTACCGGCCGGATCGGCGAGCTCCCGGCCCGCTACCCGCGACCCAGCGTTCCCCTTGCGCTGTCGCCCCAGCGAAGTCGGCGATGTGTCCCGACCGTAGACTGGCTGCCATGTCGATCCCTCTCGACGCCCCTGAGTTCGAACGATGGCGCGCCGCGGCCCAACGGGCATTCGCCTCTTCGGACATCCAAGCCGAGGCCGGCCTGCACGAATGGGCGTGCTTCCTCTTCGAGCAGTCCGCGCAGCTCGCGGTGAAGGGCCTCCTTCATGGCTTGGGAGCAGGTGCCTGGGGACACGACCTGTCGGCACTCTGTGCCAGGACGGACGCTCTCATCGGGGATCCCTGGCCCGATGAGGCAGCCCGCTGGGCCGAGCGCCTCTCGCGCTTCTACATCCCCACCCGGTACCCCGATGCCGTCCCGGCAGGAATTCCGGGGGACCGCTTCGTCGCCGAGGACTCCGGCGCACCCCGCAGCGATGCCATCCGGCTCCTCGACGCCGTCGACCGAACCTGGGGTGCCCTTGCCGGCGTCGACGGGAGTAGCGGCCGGGAGACGGACGCAGGTGGTGCGCGATGAGCCACCCCGTGGTCCAGGGCAGGCAGGACGAACAGGATGCCCTCGTCCGCCGCGCCGGCGATTGGGCGAAACAGCTTCGTGGCAGGCTTCCGGGCCTGGTGTCGGTCACCGTGTTCGGATCGGTCGCCCGCGGCGATTTCAACCTCTGGAGTGACATCGACGTTCTCGTCGTCGCAAACGGACTGCCCGACGGATACCTGGAGCGTGCCGACCTCGTGTCGCCCGTCCCGCCCGGAATCCAACCCGTGATCTGGACGCCGGCGGAGCTCGAAGGGGCGAGGTCGCGAAAGAACCCGATCGCCATCGAGGCAGAAGCAGCCGGGATTCCGGTCGGCCCCTGACGTCACGGCGGGTGTCCGCCCGCCGGCTGGGTCGCCCTCTCTACCATCCCTCGACACGATCGACCCCCACACCGCCCGGACCCTGTGGATATGTCGGACCGGCCTCGGACCGGACTTCGACAACATGTGTCCGCGATCACCCTCCGACCCGACGCAAGCGCCTTCGTCGGCGTCCTGGCGGGCATCGTGAGGATCTCCGACACGAGCTGACTTCCTCTCACCCCCTGACCGTCTCCCCTGACCGTCTGCGGACATGGGACAACTCCGTGAGCATGTGGGGAGGCCGCTCATGCCTCAGGTCAAGCGATCGAGGCCAGGGCAGCGCGCACGGAGGACTCGACCGTCCCCGACGTGTCGACGACGGCGGCCTCCGGCCAGGGGTCGAAGGCGGCGGAGACCCTGCGGGCGATCTCCTCGTCCGCATCTGAGGCGTCGCGTCCGGCTTCGAGACGGCTCGAGATCCTGCGGCGCGCCTCGTCAGCCTCGCAGACGCAGCGGAGCTCGACGAGATCGGCAAGCGACTCGGCTGCGAGGCGGCGCGCTGCGTCCCGTTCCGCGGCGCCCGACCACGTGGCGTCGAGCATGACGGACTCTCCCATCGCCACGAGGTCGCGGGTGCGGCGGAGCATCTCCTCGTACGTCCGGGCCGTCGCCGCCGTGCCGTAGATGCCCTCGCCGTACGGCGCTGTCCGCGAGTGGTCGGAGGCCTCGATGCCGGCG
>QWHP01000368.1 GCA_021404985.1 Actinobacteria bacterium ATB1 | reverse complement strand
CTCCCATGATCCCTGGTTGTCCCCGGCGAGCAGGCGGTCCTCCAGACGCCGGTTCCAGGGTGCCTGCCGGCGCGTCGATCTCGTCTTGCCTGCCGGGTCCCGAAACGCGTCGAGGTCGACCCTGGTCACGATCCACTGCAGGCCCTGCTTGGTAGCCCTGAGCCGACCTTGACGCACGTACTTGTAGACGGTCATGTAGTGGACACCGAGCTCGTCGGCGACGTCGTTCAGCGTCAGGAACTGGTTCGGTGCTCTCGTCATCTGCGGCCCGGCGTCAAGAAGCCTCGATCCGTCATGCATACGTGGCTTCCCGGGATTTCTCCTCGTCGAGGATGCCGCGCAGTGCCTTGAGACCCCTGAATGTACGGGCTTTGACGGTCCCGAGGGGTATTCCGAGCTTCTCGGAGATCTGTGTCTGCGTCAGGTCCTCCATGTAGGCCAGGCGGAGCACCTCTTGCTGTGGCTCGGGAAGTCTCGCGAGGGCCGAGTGCACCACCTCTGCCTCGGCGTGCCGGCTCGCGGCTTCGGCGCCATCGTCGCCGGCCACCTCGGCGACGTTGTCGAGGGTCGTGGTCGCGTGCCTCGCCTCCCGGCGGATCCGGTCGATCGCCCGGCGTGATGCGATCGTCATCGCCCAGGCTTCGAGGGACCGGGACGGATCGAAGCGTTCGGCGGTGCGCCAGAGGTCGATGAGCGTCAGTTGGAGGATCTCGTCCACGTCGACGACGGGGTACCTGCGCCGCACGTAGCGGTTGATCATCGGACCGAGCTTGGACTCGATCTCGCGAATCGACTCCGGGTTCCGCTCCGACAGGGCGTATCCGATCTCCTCGACCGTCGACTCCCGCCCCAGCTTCCTTGCGTTTCCTGCCACGGGCCTGAGGACCGTTTCTGCTGCAGACATCTGCATGCGCTCTCCCTTTGTATTTAGCACTAATAAATTTAGCACTAAATCGGTACGGATGCAACCGTCTGCTCGCACGCTGCCGAAGGGCAGCTAGTTCCAAGGGAAGACGAGCCGGGCACCGGGCCCGACACGGTCCCGGACCACAAGGAGAGAACGATGAAGAGGAAGTGGCTTGCACTGAGTGGCGGCCTGCTGGCGATAGTGCTCTTCGGTGCAGCGTGCGGCTCCAATTCGGACACGGACGCCTCGGAGACTTCGACCACGGCCGCAGCAGAGGACGAGGGGAGCGCCAAGCTTCGTGTGGCGCACATCTACTCGGCCGACGCCGACCCCGGCCCGACGGTCGACGTGTACGCCTCGACAGGCGAGATCGAAGCCGGAGTCGACAGCCCGGCCGTGAGCAACCTCGAGTACGGCACCATCACCGACTATCTCGAGGTCCCGGCAGGCACCTACAACATCGGTGTCTATGCCGCCGGCACGACCGACGAGGTCAAGACCTTCGAGGGAGTCGAGCTCGCAGACAGCGCCCAGATCACGGCCATCGCCGAGCGTGCCTCCACGTCGTCGACGGACTTCTCGCTCGGGACCGTCGACGAGGGTTCCCTCGAGTTCGACGACGCCAAGGCCAACGTGACTGCCTACCACGGCGTTCCGCTCGACGCAGCGAACGGTGTCCGCATCGGAGCTGTCGGTGCGGGCTGTCTCGCCGACGGTGCGCAGTTGAACTTCCAGGACGACGCCACGGTCGCAGTGCCCGGTGGCACCTACCAGGTCGGCGTCTTCGGTCCTGACGACACGACGTGCTCGGGTACCGCCCTGATCGGCCCGGCGGACCTGCAAGTCGAGGACGGCAGCGCATACCTGGCGATTGCCTACGGCAACGACCCTTCATCGCTGGCGCTCCTGCCCGCACCGATCGAGGAGCCCACATCCTGACCTCGCTCCCCCGATCGCGACACGCCGGCCCCGGTCGGTGACATGAGGATCCCCGTCCCCTTTTGGGCGGGGGTTCTCCGCGTTCGGCGACGAAACCGACCGAGCGAGGGAGGCGAAGACCAGTTACCCAGACCACCACCACGAGGCACAGGCAGAACGTTCATGAGTCCCGACGATCCAGGCGAGGACGAGATCAGGTCCGAACTCCCTGCCTACTTGACCGGCGAGCTGGATGCTCTCGCGGAAGCCCGGGTACGGGCAGCCCTCGACCGCGACCCTTCTCTGAGGCAGGAGTTGCGGGACATCAGTGAGGCCATGACCCTCCTCGAGGAGGCCGGGACACCTCCGGTCGACGAGTCCACCGGAATCGGCCGGAGTCGGGCATCCAGGGTTTGGCTCCTCACCGGCCTCGGTGTTGCTGCCGCAATCGTCGTGATCGCGCTCGTCCTTTCCGTGTCCCAGATGGGCCCCGCAGGACGAGAACAGACGGATCAGATCCTCGCGCTCGATCCGGTCGGCAACGCAAACGCGTCTGGTACGGCGGAGATGCGCACGTCCGGCGGGAATGTCTTCGTCGACTTCGAGTTCGACTCCCTTCCAGACCGGGGAGAATCGTCCTACTACGAAGCATGGCTTCTCAGCCCGTCCGACGCGCCGCCGATCTCCCTCGGGATCGTCCCACACACGGGTGGCACTCTCACGATTCCGCCCGGGGTGCCGGCCGAGTACACCATCATCGACTTGAGTGTCGAGCACCTCGACGGCGACCCCGGCCACTCAGGCATCTCCGTGCTTCGCAGCAACCCGGCCTGATTCGCCAACCCCCCGGTCCGCTCAACTTCGGGCTGTACGTTCCTCCAGGAACTGCCTGGTGGCGGCGGCATGATCGATGATCCGGGGGGGATAGGCAGATGGTGCCCCCATGCGACCCTCGAGCTTCCACGGCTGGTGGACGGCCCGTCCCGGCACGCCGCTCAGTTCGGGCACCCAGGTGCGGACATATTCACCCTCGGGGTCGAATCGTTCCGCCTGACGGATCGGGTTGTGGGTCCGGTTCGGACGAGTGTCGGTGCCCGTTCCCGCGACCCACTGCCATCCGGCGGAGTTGTTCACGAGGTCGCCGTCGACGAGCGTTCTCATGAAGTGGGCCGCGCCGAGTCGCCAGTCCACCCCCAAGCATTTCGTGAGGAAGGATGCGGTGAGCATGCGCAGCCGATTGTGCATCCAGCCTTCTGCTGCGAGTTGGCGCATTGCCGCGTCGACGATGGGATAGCCGGTCCGTCCCTCCACCCAGGCGTCGAGAAGTACTTTGTCGCGCTTCCATCTGTCGCCTCTCGGGCGCATCTCGAACTGTGGGAGTCCGGGGTACGCGGCGACGAGCTGATGGTTGAAGTCACGCCAGCACAGCTCGCGGACGAAGGCGTCGTATCCGGCGGAGGTCGCGTGAGCTTCGAGCTCGGCCGGTGAGACGCAGCC
>QWHP01000367.1 GCA_021404985.1 Actinobacteria bacterium ATB1 | reverse complement strand
ACGGGACCTCAGTGCGCCTCCGGCCTCTCAGCCGGCGAGCATTCCTCTCAGGACGTACTGCAGGACGCCACCGTTCCTGTAGTACTCGGCCTCGACCACGGAGTCGATCCGGCACAGCACGGGGAAGGACACCTCGGTGCCGTCCCGCCTCGATGCCGTCACCGTGAGCTCGGCTCCGGGAGTCAATCCTGGGGCGATGCCCGGGATGTTGTACACCTCGGTTCCTTCGAGCCCCAGGGACGCTGCGTTCTCCCCCTTGAACTGCAAAGGGAGCACGCCCATACCGATCAGGTTCGAGCGGTGGATGCGCTCGTAGCTCTCCGCGATCACTGCGCGCACCCCGAGGAGTCGAGTTCCCTTCGCGGCCCAGTCGCGAGAGCTGCCCGACCCGTACTCCTTTCCCGCGACGATGACGAGTGGAGTCCCCTTCTCGGCATAGCGACGGGCAGCCTCGAAGATCGTGACCTCGTCCCCGGTCGGGACATGGATGGTGAAGCCTCCCTCCCGGGGGGTGACCATCCGGTTGCGGAGACGGATGTTCGCGAACGTCCCTCGGATCATCACCTCGTGGTTCCCGCGGCGGGAGCCGAAGCTGTTGAAGTCTCGCGTCTCGACCCCGTGCTCCTGCAGCCACTGTCCGGCAGGTCCGTCGGCGGGGATCGCCCCTGCGGGGGAGATGTGGTCGGTGGTGACCGAGTCCCCGAGGACTGCGAGTGCCATGGCGCCGACGACGTCCTCGGGCGGGGTGGCGTCTCGCGACAATCCCTTGAAGAACGGGGGCTCGCGGACGTACGTGCTCTCGGGGTCCCAGCCGAAGCTCATCCCGGTCGACCCCTTCAGCTCGCGCCAGCGCAGGTCGCCCTCGAACACGGTCTCGTACCTCTGCGTGAACGTGTCGGAGATCACGCTTCCCAGCGCTTCGCCGATCTCCTCGTCCGTCGGCCAGATGTCGGCGAGCATGACCGGTTTCCCGTCGGCATCGCGTCCGATCGGGTCCTGCGTCAGGTCGGTCTGGACGGTTCCCGCCAGTGCGTAGGCGACGACAAGTGGTGGGGACGCCAGATAGCTCGCCCTCACCTGGGGGTGGATGCGGCCTTCGAAGTTCCTGTTCCCCGAGAGCACGGCAGCGACGGTGAGCTCACCCTCGTCGATGGCAGCGGCAACGGGGTCGGGCAGTGGGCCGGAGTTCCCTATGCAGGTCGTGCATCCGTAGCCGACGACGTTGAAGCCGAGCTGCTCGAGTGGGCCGAGGAGACCGGCACGCTCCAGGTAGTCGCTCACGACACGCGAGCCCGGTGCGAGCGACGTCTTGACCCAGGGCCGCCGGGTCAGTCCCCTCTCGACGGCCTTCCTGGCCAGGATGCCGGCACCCACCATGACCGACGGATTCGACGTGTTCGTGCAGCTCGTGATCGCAGCGATGACGACGTCCCCATCGGCGAGGTCGAGACGCTCGCCTCCGATCGCGATCTCCTGCGGGCTGCGGCTCGTGCCGAGTTCGTCGGAGAAGGTCTCGACGAGAGATCGCCCGACGTCGGAGAGTCCCACACGGTCCTGCGGCCGGGACGGGCCCGCCATCGAGGGTTCCACCGTGGAAAGGTCGAGTGCGGCGGACTCCGTGTAGCGGACCTCTCCGGACGTTCCTCCGAACAGCCCTTGTGCCTTCATGTACCGCTCGACGAGGTCGATCGTCCCAGGTTTCCTGCCCGTGAGACGCATGTAGTCGAGCGTCTTGTCGTCCACCGGGAAGAGACAGGCAGTCGCCCCGTACTCGGGTGTCATGTTGGAAAGGGTTGCCCTGTCGGGAACGCTCAGGCTCGAGACCCCGTCGCCGTGGAACTCGACGAACTTGCCGACCACCCCGTGCGCGCGCAGGAGTGCGGTGATCGTGAGGACCAGATCCGTGGCCGTGACGCCTGGCTGGAGCTCCCCGCTGAGCTTTACTCCCACGACCTTCGGGAGCACAAGCGGCATCGGCTGGCCGAGCATCGCCGCTTCCGCCTCGATCCCCCCGACCCCCCAGCCGAGGACTCCGAGGCCGTTCACCATCGGCGTGTGGCTGTCGGTGCCGACGAGCGTGTCGGGGATCGCAAGAGTCCCGGCATCGTCGGTCACCGTCAGGACGACCTGTGCCAGGTACTCGAGGTTCACCTGATGGACGATGCCGGTTCCGGGAGGTACGACGCGGAAGCCGCTGAATGCCTGCTGCGCCCAGCGCAGCAACAGGTATCGCTCGTGATTGCGTTCGTACTCGCGCTCGACGTTGATGCGGAACGCATCGGGGGTGCCGAATGCGTCGATCTGCACCGAGTGATCGACAACGAGATCGACCGGGACCTGGGGGTCGACGGCGTCCGGCTTGGCCCCGGCCTGCTCCAGCGCAGAGCGCATCGCTGCCAGATCCACGACTGCGGGAACTCCCGTGAAGTCCTGCAGCAGGACACGCGCCGGCATGAAGGTGAGCTCGCGTTCCTGCGCAGGGTTCCAGCGGGCGAGCGCCTCGACGTCCTCGTCCGTGGCGTGGGGTGATCCCACCTGGCGTAGCACGTTCTCGAGCAGCACCCGGATCGTCA
This sequence comes from Actinobacteria bacterium ATB1, assembly GCA_021404985.1. Taxonomy (GTDB): domain Bacteria; phylum Actinomycetota; class Acidimicrobiia; order UBA2766; family UBA2766; genus QWHP01. The sequence continues at coordinate 751 of QWHP01000367.1, read as the reverse complement.
CCGGCAGACCTGAGAGGTCCATCGACAGCTCAGCACCGAGCTTGACGAGATCCAGGTAGTCGAGGTTGCCGTCCGCCGTCGGGAGCCCGGATCTGGTGCCCAGGGGGTCGGTGTCGGCGCCGCTTCGGCTCATATCTCGATTCCTCCTTGCTCTTTCAATGTAGCGATCCGAGACGTTCCCGGTGTTCGAGCAGGATGGTGGGCCCCTCACAGAGAATTCTCAGGTTCGGGAGGCCTATGCGAATAGCGCGCTCGACAGTCAGCATCGTTCTCGGGACCCTGCTCCTCCTCGGAGCACTCTGTCCGGTCGCGCCTGCGGACGCTGATCCGGTTGCGGGTATCGCCGACCCCGAACGCACCGTCGTCGTGTTCCGCAAGGGAGTGACCGAGGCCGCGCGCACGCTGTCCCTGCGCCTCGCGGGGATCCCCGAATGGCGCGAGATACACCGCATCCCCGAGATCGGCGTGGCGATCGTAGAGGCCATGCCCCACGAGGAAAGGGCCTTGGCCTCGAACCCGCTCGTCGCCTGGGTCGGCCCAGACCAGGTCGTCCAGATCCTCTCGACCGTCCCCGACGACCCAGAGGTCCCGTCCATGACGAACCTCGACGACATCGGGGTCTTCGGGGCGTGGGACACCTACCCGGGATCCGGCGGCTTCTCGCCCTCGGGCCCCTTCACCGGCGCCCCGATCGCGGTCCTCGACTCCGGGATCGACCCGGACCACGTCGAGTTCTCGCCGCTGGCGGCGA
>QWHP01000366.1 GCA_021404985.1 Actinobacteria bacterium ATB1 | reverse complement strand
GATGCGGGTGGTCATTTCAGAGCTCCACGCCCAGGATCTGGCGCTGACCCAGCGAGAGCGCTGCGCCGCCCCGGCCGAGACGGCTTTCGTACTCGCCGGGAAGCTGCGCAGCGATCCTGTCGAGCCCGGTCGCCTCGGCCGCTGCGGCGACGTCTCCCCCCGACGCACCCGGGTCGCCGAGACGGACGTTGTCGGCAACGGTTCCCGAGAAGATGTGACCCTCCTGGGGTACGAGCAGGATGCGGCTGCGCAGCTCCGCCAGGCCCAGGTCGAGGATGTCGGTGCCGCCGAGGCAGATGGAGCCCGACGTGGGTTCGTGGAAGCGCGCGGCCAGTTTCGCGAGGGTCGACTTCCCCGCCCCCGTACGGCCGACGAGGGCGAACCGTTCGCCGGGCTCGATCTCGAGATCCACGTGCGAGAGGGCGTCGGCCTCCCCGGTCTCGTAGCGGTAGGTCACGTCACGCAGGACGATCCCCACCGAGGCGGACCGGCCGCTCCGGACGGGGCGCGTCGACTCCTCCTCAGCCGAGCCGTGGTCGAGCAGTCCGTAGATCCGTCGGAGAGCGGACTGGGCGGACTGGACGACGTTGTAGAGCTGGCTCAGATGTGCGATCGGGTCGAAGACGTTTCCCACGAGCAGCAGGAACGCCGTGATCGTCCCGACGGAGATCGCGCCGGACGTCCCGTCCCCGGACGCTCCTCCGGTCACGGCCCTCCAGCCGCCATAGGCGAGGACGACGGCGAGGGCGGCCACGCCCACGTACTCGACCATCGGGAAGTACAGGCTCGACACCTTCGCCGCATGGACGTTCCTGTCGTAGTGGGCCTCGTTGACCGCTCTGAAGAGCGCGAGGCGGTCTTTCACCCGGGCATGTGCCTGCACCTCCCGCACGCCGGCGAGGCTCTCCTGGAACTGGGCAAGGACCGCGGCGATCGCCTCACGCACTCTGTCGTAGGCCTTCGAGGCCCTGCGGCGGAACCAGACCGTCACCGCCACGAGAGGGGGTAGTACGGAGAGGGTCGCAAGGGTCAGCTCCCACGACATGACGAAGAGCGATGCCAGGGCGAAGACGAGGACGAGCGCGCTCTGCACGAACATGGTGAGGCCGTTCACGAGGAGCTCCTGGACGGCCTCGACGTCGCTCGTCAGCCTCGACACGAGCCGCCCCGTCTGCTCCGACTCGAAGAACTCGAGCGGCCTTCGCAACGTCTGCCCGAAGAGCCGGTGGCGGAGGTTGCACAGGTAGTTCTCGCCGATCTTGGCGACGAGGGACACGGCGATGCCCTGACAGACGGCGGCCAGGGCAACGGCCACGGTGGCGACAGCCACTGCTGCCCCGAGCGCCGAGTAGTCCTCGGCGCCGACACCCTCGTCGATCCCGTATCTCACGGCCCAGGGCACAGCCACGGTCCCCAGAGTGGAGGCGAGCAACGCCCCCGTAATGGCGAGGACGGCTCGCGACTGCGGCCTCAGGTCTTGTGCCAGTTTCCGGCCCACTCGGGGGGCGGGCTGCACCCGGCTCACGTCATCACCTCCATACCGAGCAGACGCGCGTACCTGTCGTCGGCTGCGAGGAGCTCGGCGTGTGTGCCACGCATGACCACACGGCCCTCGTCGAGGAGGACGACCTCGTCCGCTAGCACCACCGTCTGGGGTCTGCGCGCTATCACCAGGGTCGTGCAGCCTCCTGCCATCGCGCGGAGGGACTCCCGGATACGTGCCTCCGTCTCGGCGTCGACGGCTGACGTGGCGTCGTCGAGGACGAGCACCCGCGGACCTGCGAGCAGGGCACGGGCGATCGCGAGACGCTGCCTCTGCCCGCCGGACAGGGTGTACCCCTGTTCCCCCACACGGGTCTCGTAGCCGTCCTCCAGCCAGGTGAGGAACTCGTCCGCTCCGGCTGCACTCGTCGCCCATTCGATCTCCGACTCCGTGGCGTCGGGCCGGCCGAAGGAGACGTTCTCGGCGACTGTCCCGCTGAACAGGAAGGTGTCCTCGAACACGATCGCCACCGCACGGCGCAGTGAGTCCAGATCGACCTTCCTCACGTCGGCGCCGTCGATCAGCACGGCACCTGCCCCGACGTCGTGGAACCTGGCCAGAAGCTTGGCGACGGTCGTCTTCCCGGAACCCGTGGGGCCGACGAGCGCAACAGTTCGACCCGGTTCGATCTCCATGTCGAAGCCGTCCAGGACGGGTCGCCGGCCCGGATACGCGAAGGTCACATCCCGGAACTCGACCCTTCCGGGGCCATCCGGGAGTTCCGCAGCACCCGGGTGCGAGCAGACCCCGGGCTCCTCGGCAAGAACCTCGCAGACGCGCTCCGCCGACGCGTACGCCCGGTGATAGTGGGCCACCACCATGCCGACGAGCACGAGAGGCTGCACCAGCATCAGGACGTAGGTGTTGAACGCAACGAGGTCGCCGAGGCTCGCGGTTCCGGCGATCACCCTGGCGCCCCCGGCCGCCAGGGCAAGCACGACGGCGAGAGTCGGCATCGCCTGGAACACCGGTAGGTACCTCGCACGGACCGAGCCGGCCTCGACGGTGACGTCCCTGATCCGGTCGGAATGACGCGCGGCCTCGACGGCCATCTCCGGTTCGTGCCCGAACGCCTTGACGACACGGATCCCGGTGATGCTCTCCTCCACGTCCTCGGAGAACGCGGCCAGCTCGAGCTGCGTGGCTTCCATCAGGGGCGCCAGCCTCCGGCCCATTCGTACCGCGGCGACGAACACACCGGGCAGGCAAAGGAGGCTGATCAGTGCGAGGATCCAGTCGATGGCGGCGAGAACCGCGACGACGGCGGCGAACGTCACGACGTTCGAGAGAACCAGGGGGACGAACACGACCACGTTGCGGATCTGCAGGAGGTCCGTGTTCGCCCTGCTCATGAGCTGCCCCGCAGGCATGCGTGTGTGGTATTCGAGCCCGAGGAGCGTCGCATGCGCGAACAGCCGCTCGCGCAGCCGGGTCTCACCCCTGACCGAGATCCGGATCGCGAGATAGCGCCGCAGACCGGCGGCGACGCCCTGCACGACTCCGAGCACCAGGATGGCCGCTATGTACGGCCAGAGTGCCTGCAGGTCCGATGGGACGATCGCCTCGTCCACCGCCTGTCGGGCTGCGAAGGGAATCGCCACCTTTGCGGCGGCCCAGACGAGGCCGACGAGGGTGGCGACCACCACGAGAGGGCGCTCCGGGAGCGCGCCGAAGAGGACACTGTGGGGTGTGAGTGGCCCCCTGTGGCCCCCTGTGGTACCACGCGAGAGCGCACCGAGACAGGGTTCGGGCCCGGTTCGGCTCTAGACTTGTTCGCCGTGCACCTCGTTCTCCTCGGTGACAGCACCGCCTTCCACAACCACGAAGAGCGTCTACCGCTCGACGACCCCCGCCTCTACCAGAACGTCGCCGCGGCCGAGATCGAGACGCGTACCGGCTGGCCCGTTCGCGTCACCGCCCTCGTCCGGGCCGGGCAGTGCACCCCCGACGTCTGGCGCCTTGTCAGCAAGGACGTCTGGACGCAACAGGTGGTCCTGCCGAGCGCGGACGCGGTGATCCTGAACTTCGCCGGGGGAGACATGCTGCCGGTCGGGATCCCGACCTGGATCAAGGACCTGATCCCCCGCGTACCACAACCCGAGATCCGGCGACGCCTGCGAGCGACGTACTGGGACCGGCATGCAGACCTCGTGCGGATCACCAAGGGCCGTATGCGAACAGTCCCGCGGAAGGTAAGCCTGGAGCTCTGGCCTCGCATCGTCGACCTCACCCGCTTCTATTCCCAGGCGCCGGTAATCACCTTGACCTGTCAGCCCGTCCGTGCGCCCCACCACGGTGATCTGGACCCGCACTCGCGACAGCACACGGACGACCTCATCGCCATGGCGGAGGAGAGGGGTGTTCCCTACGTCGACCACTACCCGATCGCCGAGAAGGCGATCGACGACCTCAATCCGGTCGACGGCATGCACTGGCCGGACTACATGCACCAAGAGGTCGGCGAGCAGCTCGCCGAGGTCGTCATAGAACAGCTCAGCCCGTTTCTCGCCGGTACCGGAGGCATGCCTCGGAGAAGGCCCGGAACAGAGCGAGCTGTGGGGGATGCTCCGGGGTGAGGGCCTCGGGGTGC
>QWHP01000365.1 GCA_021404985.1 Actinobacteria bacterium ATB1 | reverse complement strand
CGCTGGATAGCGGTATTCGTCGTCGTGATGTTCGTCGTTCTCACATTCGTCATCGACGTGTGGGGTGCTCTTGCATACGTGTTCGGTGCCGTCCTATCGGGTTCGGCGGGTGTGGTCGGGATGCGCATCGCTACCGCGGCAAATGCCCGCACGGCGAACGCAGCGATGGAGGGTGGCGCAGCCCGGGCCCTCCCCCTCGCTTTCCGGGGCGGGGCGGTCATGGGTTTCACAGTGGCTGGATTCGGCCTGTTCGGACTCGCACTCGTGTTCGTCCTCGCTTCGCCCGACCTGCTCGACGTCTTCGGATACGGCGGCGGCGGACGCAAGGTTCCTTTCAACGGCTACGTCACTTTCACCCAGACGCTTGCTGCGTTCGGGTTGGGTGGATCCTCGATCGCCCTGTTCGCACGTATCGGTGGGGGCATCTTCACGAAGGCTGCCGACGTCGGCGCCGACCTCGTGGGAAAGGTCGAGGCCGGGATCCCCGAGGACGACCCTCGCAACCCGGCCACGATCGCGGACAACGTGGGAGACAACGTCGGCGACGTGGCCGGCATGGGTGCCGACCTCTTCGAGTCCTATGTGGGATCGATGGTGGGTCCGATCGTCCTCGCGATCGTGGCGTTCACCACGGTGGGTGTCGGGTTCTTCGAGGGCAAGGACATCACGGCGATCGCCCGGTGGATAGACATCGAGACCGGTGGACTCGTCTACCCGCTGGCTGTGGCTGCCCTCGGGATCCTCTTCTCCTTCGTGGGCACGTTCTTCGTGTCCGCCAAGGATCTGGCCGGCCTGTCCCGCGGCCTTCACCGTGGTCCCAACATCGCCGCTGTCCTCACCGCACTCAGCGCCCTGGTTCTCAGTTGGGTGTTCTTCCGGGACTCCGAAGTCCTACAGAGCGGTCGTGAGCTGGCGATCGGACTGACGGTCGTCTTCGGCCTCGTGGCCGGCGTCCTGATCGGGAAGACATCCGAGTTCTTCACGTCCGGGAAGTACGGTCCGGTCCGCTCGATCTCGCAGCAAGCCGAGACGGGGCCTGCCACGGTGATCATCAAGGGGATCGCAGTTGGCATGCAGTCCGTGGGGATCTCCGTACTGCTGGTCGCCGCGGCGATCGTCGGGTCGTATCTGCTCGGCGAGTGGGCAAGCGGCCCCGACAGCAGCCTGGGGCTCTACTGTGTGGCACTTGCGGCGCTTGGCATGCTCTCGACGACGGCGATCGTGGTGTCGGTGGATGCCTACGGCCCGATCTCGGACAACGCGGGGGGGATCTCCGAGATGGCCGGTCTGCCGCCGGAGGTGAGGGAGACCACCGACGCGCTCGATGCACTGGGGAACACGACCGCCGCGATAGCGAAGGGATTCGCGATCGGATCGGCAGCGCTTACTGGTCTCGCCCTCTTCCAAGCGTTCAGGCAGACGGTCGACGTCGAGGGGCTCGACCTCCAGATCACTACGACCTCCACCTTTGTGGGGCTCGCGATCGGGGCGATGTTCCCGTTCCTGTTTGCGGCCCTGACAATGGACTCCGTCGGCAGGGCAGCGAACAAGATGATCGAGGAGGTCCGCAGCCAGTTCCGCTCGATCCCCGGCCTCCGCGAGGGCGCCCCCGGTGCCGAGCCGGATTCGGCCCGCTGTGTCGCGATCTCGACCAAGGCCTCGTTGCGTGAGATGCTCATCCCCGGAGCCCTCGCAGTGGCCGTTCCGATCCTCATGGGAATCGTGGATGTCAACGCTCTCGGTGGTTTTCTCGCGGGTTCGCTCGTGACGGGGTTCTGCCTCGCGATCTTCATGGCGAACTCCGGCGGCGCATGGGACAACGCCAAGAAGTACATCGAGGAGGGTCACCACGGAGGCAAGGGCTCCGATGCGCACAAGGCCGCCGTCGTCGGCGACACAGTCGGGGATCCCTTCAAGGACACCTCCGGCCCCTCGATGAACATCCTCCTGAAGGTCATGTCCATCGTGTCCCTGATCTTCGTGCCCCTCTTCATCTGAATCTGAAACCCCACATCCAGCACCTACGTGGGCGTATCCCACTACCGCAGCGGTAGCCAAGATCCGCCCACGTCCCCCGGGGACCCTGCCGCATCCGCCGAGCCCAACCCCATTCGCCCGAACCCAACCCACGTGGGCGGATCCAGCCATCACAGAGGTGACAAAATCCACCCACGTAGCTTTCGCGGGGGGTCGGTCCCGCGACACGCGGTGCGCAGCGGTACCCCGCTCTAAGCGGGGGACTCAGGTGCGGAGGGTGAGGACGACGGTGGTGCCGCCGCTCTCGTGGACCGCGAAACGGGCTTGGTCGGCGAGACGACGCATGATGGGGATGCCGAAACCCGTGCTCTCCTCCGGCCAGTCGGTTGTCGTGGGGTTCGGCATCGAGTGCTCGGCCAGCTCGGGGGAGATCCCCCCACCTTGGTCGGTGATCTCTATGCGGAAGTCACCGTTCAGCACGCAGTCGAGAACGATGGGTGCCGGAACGTCACGCGCCATCTGGGCACGGACCGCGTTCGTGCACGCCTCCGAGACCACGAGGCGGATCGCCTCGACCGTGTCGACCTCGACACCGTGGCGTTCGGCGAGGGCGCCGGCGACGAGGCGCGCGAGCGACACCAGTTCAGGCCGGGGTGGGAAGGTGAGCCTGACCGTCCTTGTCTCGACCCCGTCCCGGGGAGCTTGTGTTGACGAGGGTGCAGGCATGTGACGGCCTCACTCTTCGTCGAAATCCGATCTGATGTCGAACCAGGTCGCCAGACCGGTGATCTCGAAGACCTTCATTATGTGGGGGCGGTCACACAGCACGATCATGTGACCGCCGATTCCCTCGACCCGCCGCATCGCTCCGACGAGCACGCCGAGCCCCGTGGAATCCAGGAACTGCACTTCGCGCAGGTCCACCACGATGTTCGGCTTTCCCCTGTCGAGAACCTTCGTGATCCTCTCGCGAAGTGTCGGAGCCGTGTAGACGTCGATCTCGCCACCGACCGTGACCACCGTGTACTCGCCCCGTTCGGTTTCGTCGATGTCCAAGTCGACAACCATTTCGTGCCCGTCTCCTCCGCAAGGGGAGGCAATCCCCTCTCAAGCCGTTTGCCCCAGTGTAGATAGTGGGAGGGCGATCGCGCTGCCCATGCCGAGGCACCTTGCGCGTGGCCACCATAGGATTACACGCGTGCAACTCGTCACGGAGCCGCGTCTCCCCGATGCCGGGAACCGAGGGTCGGGCATCGCCGCGGAGCTCGTCGCGGACCCCTTCTGGGGTTCCCGGATAGTCCATGTCGAGAGACCGCCTCGCCCCTCACGCCGGAGATTCGGGACCTCCTGGTGTCGTGTGGGATCGTGCGGCTGTGGTCGCACCAGGCGAGAGCGATCGATCTGGCACGAGAGGGATGCTCGGTGGCGCTTGCCTCCGGGACGGGCTCGGGTAAGAGCCTCGCATACGTCGTTCCCGCACTCGAACACGTCCTGCGCGGCGGCACTGCCCTCCTTCTCTTCCCGACCAAGGCCCTCGCACGAGATCAGCTCCGCAAGATCACCGCGCTCCGTGCCCCCTTCGTCGAGGCCTGTGTCGTGGACGGGGATTCCCCGACCGAGACGAGGGCGTGGGCGCGGCGGCGTGCCAACGTCATTCTCACGAACCCGGACATGCTGCACCAGGTCCTCCTTCCCGATCACACGCGTTGGGCGGCGTTCTTCAAGCGGCTCGCCCTCGTGGCCCTCGACGAAACCCACGTACTGCGAGGGATCTTCGGTTCACACGTCGCCCATGTGCTGAGGAGACTCCGGCGTGTCGCGGCGCACCACGGCTCCGATCCGACCTTCGTCTGCACGTCGGCAACCCTGGGCGACGCCGAAGCCGTCGCTTCGCTCTGCGACAGGTTGACCGGGACACACCCGGTCCCGGTGGTCGACGACGGCTCTCCCCGACCTGCGAAGACGGTCCTGTGCTGGAACCCCCCGTTCGTCGACGTCGAACGCGGCATCCGCCAGTCCCCGGTCGGCGAGACCGGACGGCTCCTCGCACATCTCGTCTCGGCGGGACTCCAGACCCTCGCGTTCACCTCCTCCCGCAAGGCGACCGAGATCGTCGCC
>QWHP01000364.1 GCA_021404985.1 Actinobacteria bacterium ATB1 | reverse complement strand
GTTCCGCGGGGTCCTCCTCGCTCTCCTCTTCCAGAGGACTGGCTACGACCGCGCTGGCCGCTGGAAGGCGGCAGCGTGGTCGTCGCTCCTCTTCGGCCTGTGGCACATCCTTCCGGGGTGGGAAGCGCTCGGCGCCAACTCAGCGGCGGGCGCAGTGGCCGACACCCTCGTGGAGAGAGTCCTCGGTGTGGCGGGCGCGGTCGTCTCGACCTTCGTCGCCGGCATGTTCTTCTGCTGGGTGCGACTGCGACCGGACAACATCATCCCGCCGATCATGACCCACATCTCGACCAACAGCTTCGCCTACGTGGCGGCCTGGTTCGTGCTCGCCTCGATGACCTGAGCTCGGATGCGACCCCGGGCCTCCCATCGCGATGCGCCTCGACCGACAAGGAAATAGAACGGGTTCTATCATCGGCCACATGACGTACCCAAAGGACATCGGCATCGTCGACACCATGGTGGGGCTCCCGATCCCCGTGGACGAGAGCCGGAAGTACGAGAGCTTCTCCTCCCTCTTGCGCGACAAGGAGTCGCGTGAGGACTTCGAGATGCCTGCCGAGTACATGTTCACGAACGTGCCTCGACCCCAGAGCTCGGACGACTACGGTGCCGTCCTGATCTCCGAGATGGACCGCTTCGGGATCGACATCGCCGTCGTAGGTGTGCGCGGCGAACGGGAGGCGGCCGTCAAGGCACTCGCGGACCACCCGGACCGGATCCGGCCCTTTTACTCCATCGAGCCCGGGAAGGGCATGCAGGGGGTCCGGGAGCTCGAAGCCGCACACTCCGAGTTCGGGATCGTCGCTGCCAACTTCTTCCCCTGCGGGGAGGACCCCCAGATACCGATCAACGACAAGAAGGTCTATCCCTTCTACGCCAAGTGCGTGGAGCTCGACATTCCGATCTTCGTCATGGCGGGCACGCCGGGTCCCCGAGTGCCGTTGGCGCCACAGAAGGTCGAGCTCCTCGACGAGGTCTGCTGGTGGTTCCCTGAGCTCACGATCATCACCCGCCACGGCTGCATGCCCGACGTCGACCTCGCCGTGCAACTCCTCCTCAAGTGGCCCAACCTCCACTACTCGACCACGGCGATGGCGCCCAAGTACTACCCGAAGCAGATCGTCGACTTCGCCAACACACGCGGCGCCGACAAGATCATGTACGGCGGATACTTCCCCCACGGACTGAGCTTCGACCGCATCTTCTCCGACATGGAGGATGTCCCGTTCAAGGACGACGTCTGGCCGAAGTTCCTCAGAGAGAACGCCATGCGAGTCCTGAAGCTGGGGTGATCCGTACCGAGGTGGGCGACGCTCCCCGCCTCCATGACCGGAGGGCCCGCATGACGTATCCCAAGGACGTCCCGATCGTCGACACGATGGTCCATCTCCCGGTGCCGCGAGAGGAGCAGAAGAAGGCCTATGGGAAGTTCGACGGCCTCCTCCGTGACGAGGGGTCGAAGTCCCTGGAAATGCCGGCCGGGTACATGTTCCGCAACGTCCCCCGGCCGCAGGTGACCGACGACTACGCGGCAGTACTGATATCCGAGATGGACCGCTTCGGGATAGAGCGAGCGACACTCGACATTGCGCTGGGGCACGAGGCGTCGACCGACGCGGTCAAGGCCCACCCGGACCGTCTCGTCCCGACACTCCACGTCTCTCCGAACCGGGGTATGGAAACCGTCCGCGAGATGGTCCGGGCATTCGAGGTCTACGGGATTCGTGCCGCGTCGACCTTCCCCGCCGGTGAAGACCCCCAGGTCCCCATCAACGACAAGCGCTACTACCCCATCTACGCCAAGTGCGTGGAGCTCAACATCCCGATCTTCGTCTGCGCCGGCACGCCCGGACCCCGCCTGCCGTTGGCACCGCAAAAGGTCGAGCTCCTCGACGAGGTCTGCTGGTGGTTCCCGGAGCTCACCGTCGTCACCCGCCACGGCTGCATGCCCGACGTCGACCTCGCCGTGCAACTCCTCCTCAAGTGGCCCAACCTCCACTACTCGACATCGGCGATGGCGCCCAAGTACTACCCGAAGCAGATCGTCGACTTCGCCAACACACGCGGCGCCGACAAGATCATCTACGCGGGGTACTTCCCGATGGGCCTGTCGCTCGACCGCATCTTCTCCGACATGGAGGACGTCCCGTTCAGAGACGAGGTCTGGCCGAAGTTCCTCGGGGAGAACGCACGTCGCGTCCTCGGTCTCGGATAGGACCGTGCGGACCGACCTCCCTGCCATAATTCGTCCGTGACCGAGCCACTCCACGCCAGCGTCGCCGAGGTCACGCGGAGAGGCAAGCGACGCCGGCCGACCGGGTCGGCAAGGCGGGTCGCCGCCGACTTCGACCGCACGGCGCGTCTCTGGCTCGGTGTGGTCGTCGCCTTGGCGCTCGGCTATCTGCTGGTCGCGTCGGTCGGCCCCCTTCGTCTGGCGATCCTGGACACCGAGCGCGACTTCCTGGTCCTGCTGGCCGGGCATCGGGGGGCACCCCTGGACGGCCTGGCCGAGGGTTTGACGCGCCTCGGCACCTCCCCGTGGACGATACGCATCCTCACTTGGGGGACGTTCGTCGTCCTCGCCGTGTTCAGGCGCTGGCGCCATCTCCTGACCGGGGTCCTCGCACTCCTGGTTGCAGAGACGGTGACGGATCTGATCATCCTCGCCGTGCAGCGGCTGCGGCCGGTGGAGGTGGACTTCCTCTTTCGCTGGGGAGGTTGGTCGCATCCGTCCCAACCCGTACAGGCGCTCGCCGCAGTCCTGACGTTAGTCGGGTATTCGTTGCTTCCACGCGGTCGCACCCGCAGACTCTTCTTCCTGACAGCCACCGCACTCGTGGCGATCGTCTCATCCGCGAGGTGGTGGCTGGGGATCGACCACCCGACCGACGGCATCGCTGGCGCGCTCATCGGCTCGGCATGCGTCGTGCTCGTCTTCCGCTGGCTCTGCCCCGAGAGTTCCTTCCCGGTGACCTATGGGCGCCGCGCGGGAGCCCATCTCGACATCGGTGGCCGGCGCGGCGAAGCCATCGAGCAGGGCCTGCGCGAGCAGCTCGGCCTCGAGGTCCTCTCCATGGAGCCCTTCGGCGAGGAAGGCTCGGCAGGCTCGACCCCGTTCCGCGTCCGGGTCGCCGTCGAGGGCGGTGAGACGTGGCTGTTCGCGAAGCTCAACGCGAAGAGCCACCTGCGCTCGGACCGCTGGTACAAGCTGGCAAGGACGATCATGTACGGCCGCTTGGAGGACGAGTCGCGGTTCTCGACCGTCCGACGACTGATCGAACGCGAGGACTACCTCCTGAGGGTCTTCCGGGACTTCGGCATCCCAGGAGCCGAACCGATCGGGATCGTCG
>QWHP01000363.1 GCA_021404985.1 Actinobacteria bacterium ATB1 | reverse complement strand
CCAAAGCTCGTCTCAACGTGTCGAGGGCGGAGGTCCGGATCGACACGTCTTCCGCCGAGACCTCCGAGGCGTTCATGGCGGACGTCGATGGATGGCTGTCCACTGCGCAGGACCCCGGGTTCCTGGAACCAGAGGCTGCAGTCGCGGAGTTCCGCGGGGGAGTTCTCGACGTCGTCTCACAGACCGACATGCCCGCGCGCACGAAATCGCACGTCGAATCCGTCTGGCCCGACATGACCGTCACCCTGCGCGTAGAGACCAAAGGCGGCTCGTACGGCGGCAAGGCAGCATCGCTCCCGGCTTTGCTGGCCGCCGCGGCGGCCAAGGCCACGGGGCGCCGGGTGGGTGTCGTGTTCGGTAGGAGGGAATCCCTCCTCTGGCATCCGCGACGACACCCCGCGAGGGTGGACGTCGACGTCGCCCAAACGGACGGGCGCCTCGAACGCATCGACGGGAGGATCGTCTTCCTCGGTGGCGGGGCAGAGATCGGGCCCTGTCCCTACGACACTCGCGTCGACGTTCACGTGGACGTACGGCCGGGAAGGCCCTCCGCACCGATCAGGGGAGACGGCCTGATGCAGTGGACGTTCGCGCTCGAGCATGCTCTTCTCGACGCCAGGGTGGACAGGATCGGCTCCCTTCTCCCGCTCCCGCGGGACTGCGTGACCGCCGTCGAGGCTGCAGGAGGCGAGGACGGGTGGGGGGTCGCCGGTTCCGCGGAAGCAGCCGTGGCCGCCGGGATCCGGCTCGGTCCATCGGGACGCGTGGAGCGCGTCGACATCGTCGCGTCCGGCGAGACAGGCGCACACACACGCCGCGACGTGATGTCCGGTGCCCACATGGGGCTCGGAGCGGTGCTGTCGGAGTCGGTCCCGATGAGAGGGGGTGTCCCGACACCCGGCACCATACGATCGCTCGGCCTCCTGCGACTCTCCCAGACTCCGGAGCTCACGTTCCGTTCGCTGGGTGCCCGACCGACCTCGGCGCCGCTCGACACGTACGCGGTGGCCGCCGTCACGGCTGCCCTGGTGCATGCCCTCCGTCTACGCTTCGGCGACGAACCGGCGATACGGGCTCTGCCGATGCTCGACGCCCCACCCGCCAAGCAGCTCCGCAGGAGGTGACCGCGTGTCTTCCGATCACGCATCCGGTGACGCACGACCGGATGTCGTCCCGGGGGCCATCTCGATCGGCTCGGGAAAGGAGGTCGTGAGGACGACCTCGGTCCATCCTCTCGGCCCGTACTCGGTCGCAGTCAAGGCCGGCGGGCTACTTCATCTGGCGGGACAACTCGGCTGGGACTTCGCGGCCGAGAAAGTCGTCGAGGGTGGGATCGAGGCACAGGCGCGCCGTGCGCTGGACAACATCGGCTCCGTCCTCGAGGACGCGGGACTCGGCTTCTCCGACGTCGTCCGGTGCGTGGTGTACCTGATCGACCTTGCGGACTGGCCGAAGGTGAACGAGATCTGGGGCGAGTATTTCCCTCACCTTCCCCCCGCACGCTCGGCCGTGGGTGTGGCGTCGCTGCCCGCAGGGGCCTGCATCGAGATAGAGGCAGTCGCCGCTGCAGGGTAGATTCCGGGCCATGGCAGCAATCACCGCCGACAGCCCACTTGCAGTCGTCGCGATCGTCGTGATGATGCTTCTCGGGGCCAGCATCGGCATAACCGTCATGGCCCTTCTGGCGAGCGAGGCCCTTCGGATCATCGCGAGCCAGTTCGGTGACCGCGACACCGAACTCGTCGAATCCGCGGACTCCCAGGGCTGACCGTGGCCGGCGAGCTCGTCCTGCTCGATGTCGATCCCAAGGGTGTTGCCACCGTCACTTTGAACCGTCCGGACGCAAGAAACGCTCTGAGCTCCGCCCTGATAGCCGAGCTGGCAGCGGCGTACGACGAGGTGCTCGACGTCGACTCGATCGCGTGTGTCCTGTTGACCGGGACGGACCCTGCGTTCTGTGCCGGGATGGATCTGCACGAGATGGGCCAGGGTGGGGCGAATCTCGCCCTCGACTTCGTGAGTCGCCTCTGGGAGACGTCCACGCCGGTCATAGGCGCGGTGAACGGCGCCGCCGTGACGGGTGGCCTCGAGCTCGCGCTCGCGTGCGATTTCCTCATCGCCTCCGACCGCGCCCGTTTCGCCGATACTCATGCCCGAGTGGGTGTGGTGCCCGGCGGTGGTATGAGCTACCTCCTACCGGAGGCCGTCGGATACCGGATGGCCAAGGAGCTCTCGCTCACAGGCCGTTACATGGCCGCCGAGGAGGCACTCGCCGCCGGGCTGGTGAATCGAGTAGTCCCCCACGCGGACCTGATGGCAGTCGCGATGGGCGTCGCGCACGAGATCTGTTCGTCCAACTGGCCCGTTGCCAAGCGGATCAACAAGCTGTACAAGGAGACGGCATCGATGTCCGGCGCCGACGCAGCGGCACACGAGAGGGCGAACTTCGCACTGTTCCTCCGGGACTCTCTGGACCCCACCGCCATCGAGGCCAGGCGTGCGGGCGTGATCGAGCACGGCCGCAGCCAGGCATGACGTCAGCGAGGGGGATTCGTGTGCGTGTGCTCGGCGTGCGTCTGCTCGGCGTGCGGTGGGCGGGTCGGTCCGGGGGGAGTCTTCGGAGGATGGGACGTCACACAGGCATGCGGGCGGCCCCGAACCGGTAACCGACAGAGCGGACCGTAGCGATGTACTGGGCGTACTCCTCGCCCAACTTCGCCCTGAGCCGCCGGACGTGGACGTCCACCGTGCGGGCCCCGCCGTAGTAGTCGTAGCCCCACACCCGGCTGAGCAGCACCTCCCGGGTGAACACCTTCCCCGGATGCGTTGCGAAGAACTTGAGGAGCTCGTACTCCATGAACGTGAGGTCGAGGGGGCGCGACGCGATCGCTGCCTGGTACGTCTCGGGATTCAGGACGAGTTGCCCGTACTCGACGAGGTCCGGGTGAGTTCCCCGGCCGGTTCTGAAGAAGCGGTGCCGCAGGCGGGCCGTGAGCTCCTGGGCGACCTGGGTGTCGACGACGAACTCGTCGAAGAGATCGTCGCGGACCTCGAGATCACCGAGCTGGTTCGCGCTCACGACGAGGATCAGGGGTCTGAGCGGAGGTCCAGGTTCGCGATGGCGAAGATGCCGGCAGAGTTCGTATGCCGTCTCGGAGTCCGTGACCGCGGAGACGATCGCTCCCGACCATCCGTCCGCGGGCTCCTTGGAATCGGCGCTCTCGACGCTGTCGACCGCCTCGAATGGATAGCCCGCTGCCTCGAGATGACTGGCGAGCTCTTCGTAGTCCGGCGGGAAGACGAGCAGGGGATCCAATTCTCGGGTGTCTCCGGATCTGGTCAGAGTTGGGGTAGGTAGCGCTGG